>JAOUFP010000135.1 GCA_029858145.1 Nitrospirota bacterium
TATTCACTGAGGGAGAAGTTATATGATCCCAAAGTGATCGGGGATATAGCAATGAAAGGAGGAGGGGGGCAGCCGAAAAAAGACGACTCTGTTACCTTCGATACGTCCGACTACAGATATGCGGGTTATATGAGAAAACTGAAGGCCAAGATCGAGAGCATATGGGTTTACCCGCCGGAGGCCATGGCAAGAGGATTATACGGCGACCTGAAAGTGCGCTTTACGATAAGGAAAGACGGAAGACTCGGGGCGGTGGAACTTGTGCGCACATCAGGGTACAAAATGCTCGATGATGCTGCGATAAGGGCCTTGAAGGACGGTGAGCCGTACTGGCCTCTGCCGGAAGAATGGGGTATGGAGTCTTATTCGATACTGGGGCATTTTGTTTACTCTCTGTATGGCTATTCTCTGAGATAGCGGAAGCCTGCCGGCGGGTAGAATGTTTCCGCTGCGGGAGATATAATAAGAGCAGGATGAAGCCAAGGTTGTATCTGAAGATCGGCGACAAGGTTGAGCACCGCAGTTTTTTCCATTGGGGCAAGGGGATAGTGGTTGAGGAACAGCATTCAACGCTTTCAGGAGGATTTTGTCTTGTCAGAATTCTCTTTGATGATGGCGTTGAGAGATCCTTTATAAATGACCTCGATAACCATTCGTGCTGTTACTATACTGGTATAAAAATCATATAGTATCCGCCTGATATTTAAGTAACAGGTTAGGTATTCAGCATAACATCTTATTCTTAAATAAAAAACTTGACATTCTTGTTTCTTGGTGTTTTAATTTTTTATATGAGTGCACCTTTCAGCCTTATGAAAGAAGAGAGGAGACCGTCAGTTCTGGTGGTCGATGATGTGGGAGCCAACCTGGAATTGATGGAAGCAATCTTTCATCGAGCAGGCTATGACGTGCATATGGCATTAAGCGCCGAGCCGGCACTTGAATTTTGCAGTATCTATCCTATAGACATCGCGATTCTCGATGTTATGATGCCAGGGACAAACGGGTTCGAGCTCTGCAAAAAGCTGAAGAGTTTAACCGATAAGTATTTTTTCCCTGTCATTCTCCTGACCGCCCTTAATGACAAAAAAAACAGAATAACCGGGATAGAATCCGGAGCGGATGATTTTATAAGCAAGCCCTTTGATGTGCTTGAACTGCTCACAAAGGTGAGATCCCTTTTGAAGCTGAAAGAACTGCACGAGGAGCTCGATCATTCCGAAAACGTAATCTTTAGTCTTATTGCGGCCATGGAATCCAGGGATTTGTATACAAAGGGTCATTCCACGCGGGTTGGGGACCTTGCCAAAGAATTTGGGTCATTTCTCGGATTTCCTGATAAAGATGCCGCGATGTTAAAAAAAGCAGGCTTATTGCATGACATAGGAAAGATAGGCCTCAGCGAGAAGATTTTGAGTAAACCCGGCATCTTGACGGAAGAAGAGAAGGAAATTATAAAAAAACACCCTCTTATCGGAGAAAATATATGCCGTCCGTTGCAGTCCCTGCACGGCATCCTTCCCGCTGTCAGGGCTCACCACGAGCGCTGGGACGGAAGCGGTTTTCCCGATGCCCTCGCCGGAAGCGACATTCCTTTAATAGCGAGAATTCTCGCTATTATTGATTCCTATGACGCGATGGTCTCTATCCGTCCATACCGCGACAGCAGGACCACGGAAAGCGCCTTATTCGTTATGGAAAGAGAACTGCACGAGGGGCAATGGGATCCTGAGCTGGCCGGGCTGTTTCTTCAGATGATGTCCTCGGCTGTTTTCGCGGGGAACAGGCTTGCTTAAACTCGCCATAGCAGGAGGGGGGGTCGGGGGCAGCGCGCTTATATCCCTGCTGAGGGGAGATCCCAATACGCATCTCGTGGGGATCTACGAGACGAAGCACGAGGCTCCCGGTGTGGTGCTTGCCAGAAAATGGAATATACCTGTTTTTACCGACCTGGAATCCTTTGTTACCGCAAAACCCGAGATAGTTGTCAATGTCACCGGCGACAGCGGGATCAGCACAAAGCTGCGGGATGCGTTCCAGCACAGGGTTGAGGTGATAGAAGGAGCGGGCGCCCGGTTCCTTTGGGAAATTATTGAAAAGCAGAAGAGGGCCAAGGCGGAGGTGCTTAAGACAACCGCCGATCAAAAGATTCTGAACAGTCTGGTCTCGCAGCTGTGCTCCTCGTCTTCGCTCATAGAATTTTTCGAGATCGTCCTTGCCAAGGCCCTCGATATTGTAAGTGCTCCAGCCGGAAGTATCGCGGTGTATGAAGGCAGGCAGATGAAACTGGTTGCCGCCCGCGGTCTGAGCAAAAAATTTCTTGAAAACAATTCCTGGAACATCTTGCCGGGGGGGATTACGGAGCAGGTGTTTCTTAAAAAAGAGGTGGTTGAAATTACCGACGTCATGGACTGTAATTTCACGAATAACCCGGCGCTGATCGCAGAAAAAATAAAGTCTGTTCTGGCCTGTCCCATCCTGCTGAGGGGAGAGGTTGCAGGGATACTCTATATCGATGATTACAAGCCGCGGCAATTCTCTGACCGGCAGAAGGCCTCATTGGCGCTGGTGACAGCCGTTATCGCGGTAACGCTTGACCGGTTTGCCCTGATGAAGGGACTGGAAGAATACAGGGCAAAATTTTCGAGCCTCGTGGAGTCCAGCAATGATATTTTTCTTATGACGGACTCCAATGGGCTTGTCATTTCCTGCAATGACGCCGCGGCGGTGCAGTTTGGATATTCCAAAGATGAACTTATCGGGAAGACCGTTACATCTTTGATAAAAAACGGCGAAACCGAGAGTACCGTTAAAAAATTGCTTGCAAAGAAGACGTTTCTCACCGGGCTCGATGTCACCGCCGTTGACGTCAATAACAGGGAGTTTGAAGTCAAGCTCAACGCGGCTCAGCTGAATGACCAGGGGAAGAATTTTATCGGGATGATCTATGTGCTGCACAGTCTGGAAAAAGAAATTGACCTCAGGAATGCGCTCGAAAAAAAGACGAGAGAACTTGAAGAATTAAATGCCAATCTCGAAAAAAAGGTATTGCAGAGAACAGACGAACTCGAAAGGACGAACAAAGAGCTCGAGCGGATGAACCAGCTGAAAGGCATGTTTATAGCCAATATCAGTCATGAACTGAGGACACCGCTTAATTCTATCCTCGGCTTTTCGGATGTCTTGATGGAGAAGACGTTTGGCGGTCTTTCGGAAAATCAGGAGCGATACATAAAAAACATACATTCGGCAGGAAAGCATCTGCTTGAGCTCATCAATAATGTGCTTGATATTTCCAAGATCGAGGCAGGGAAACATGAAATGGTGTATGAAACATTCAGGGTAGACGATTTGATCGGGGATGTCCTGAACATCATGCGCCCGTTTGCCGAGACAAAATCTATCGGGATGGATGTTCAGACAGGAGAAGATATCGATCTCATAACAGGCGACAGGGTCAAGATAAAACAGGTGCTGTATAATCTATTGTCCAACGCGATCAAATTCACCCCTGAAGGCGGAAAGATCGGGATCAGGTCCAGATTTGCCGACCGTGAGAACGGGCATCACCCTCCCCATGCGGAGGCCAACGTCGATTTTCTCGAATTTTCAGTCTCCGACACCGGTGTCGGGATAGGGACTGAGGATAAAGAAAGGATTTTTGACGAGTTTGAGCAGGTGGATACAACGCTATCACGGGAATATGGCGGCGCCGGGCTCGGCCTCGCCCTGAGCAGAAAGCTGGTTGAATTGCATGGCGGCACTATCTCGGTCGAGAGCAAACTCGGAGAGGGGAGTACTTTTACCTTTACGATACCGGTAACATCTCCTGTAGAAGCGGTGACCCCCGAAGAGCCGGAGGCGATCAGTCTTAATTTTCCGTGGATGAAAGAAGAGGCGCCGCTGATATTGGTTGTGGAAGACGATCTTGCTACATCTGAACTGCTGACCCTTCATCTGACGCAGGCCGGCTACAAAGTTGCCCATGCCTATAACGGGGAAGAGGCGATTCAGAAGGCTAAAACCATGAAGCCGTTTGCCATTACCCTTGACGTAATGCTTCCCAAAAAGGACGGATGGGAAGTGCTTCAGACTCTCAAGAGCGAGCCGTCCACGTCCGAAATGCCGGTGATAATGCATTCTATTGTCGACAATAAAGAGCTTGCTTTCGCGCTCGGTGCAGCCGACTATCTCATGAAACCGCTGGACAAAAGCGCTCTCCTCCAAAAACTCGATGAAATAAATATTTTGAGAGGAAAGGTCGTCAGCCCTACCTCTATCCTCGTGATGGAATCTGAAGAGAATGTTACCGACTATTTCAAGGAGATTCTCGAGGCACAGGGATTCCTCATACACACCGCTTCCACAGGAAAAAGGGGGATAGAACTTGCCCATGCGCTGCGGCCAAGCCTTATCCTCATGGATTTTGTGCTTCCTGACATGGTCAGCTTCGATGTAATCAACGAATTGAAGGAAAACCCGTACACAAAAAATATACCCATCTTTATTTTGACAGAGCGTGATATTTCAGTGGAAGACAGGATGTCGCTGATGGGGAAGATAGAACGCATTGTCAAAAGACATGCCTTTGAAGCAAAGGAGATGATAGAACATATAAAGGAACTCGAGGTCCTTTATCCGAAACGCGCCGGGCTGATCGACGAACTTACCGGGGTTTTCAGCCACCGGTATTTTCAGATACGGCTTGCACAGGAGGTGGAGCGGGCGACCAGGTACAAGCTGCCGCTCAATCTGGTATTGCTCGACGTTGATTTCTTCGGGAAGTATGTTGAGGCGAACGGGGAAGAGTACGGCAACGGCGTGCTGAAAAAGGTCTCGGAACTCCTGCGGAAAAATATTCGCGGTTCTGATGTTGTTGTCCGTTACGGAGGGGACGCTTTTGCGATCATACTCCCCAATACGGTCATTTCCGCGGGACTTTCCCTGAGCAACAGGTTTAATGCGATTATAAAGAACTATCCATTTCTGCATGAGGAATCCCAGCCCAAGGGCAAAGTAACCGCGAGTGTCGGGATTGTATATCTTGACGGACAATCTACTGAAGAGCTTATAATGTGCGCGGAGAAGGCCCTGGCATCAGCTATTATGAAGGGCGGTGACAGGGTCGAGGTGTATTCAGGTGAGCCGGATGAAGCAAAGGTCACAGAATGACTATTATGAAATCCTGGAAAGTCCTTTAGGCGCTGTATACCTCATTTTTACCTCAGGTGTGTTAACCAATATAGAATTCTCCAAACCCTCAAACCCCCTCTTGAAACGCCGTGAAGGAATGACCCCCGCTGGAAAGGAACTCTTGGAGTATTTTGCAAGAGACAGACAGAAATTTACCTGCCCGACTGCATTTATCGCAGGTACCGAATTTGAAAAGAAGGTCTGGGAAGCACTCAGGGAAATCCCCTACGGAGAAACCAGGACGTATAAATGGCTTGCGGAGAAGATCGGCAGGCCCCAGGCCTTCAGGGCTGTCGGCAGGGCGCTTGGCAAGAACCCGATTCCCGTTATCTTCCCCTGTCACCGGGTCATCGAAACGGATGGCTCTATCGGCGGATATTCCGCAGGGATAGAGGTCAAACGAAGGCTTCTTGAGATCGAATACTATACGAAGCTGTCAAGGCCCTGAAGAGGTTCCGGGTTAATATGAATATTTTTCCAGCCTCTGGAGCACCTCGATATGAAGCTGCTCTGTCGGTATGAGCCGGAATTCCAGCGGCGGAGGCTCTTTCAGCCTGGCACTTGCCGGAAGGGCAGCAGCAGCAAAATACCTCCCGTAATTCTTTTCAAGCTCAGGCTCCATAAAGAAAAGCGAGTTCAGCAGCAGTACCGCCCTCTCCTGGGTATAAAAACGGAATTCCTTGTTCAGCAGCGTATTTGGCCCCGAAGGATAACTCATGCATACCAGGATGAGGCTTATGTTGCTTCTGATCTCCGGGGTGTTGAGGACCGAAGTAAAAACGCGGCTCAGCTTCTTCATGACCTCGGGGTTGACCTCTTTCATTGGCTGTGAAGGGTCAATCAACATGGATTGTTCAACGAAGATGGAGCCGGATTTGAACCTGACGCCCTTGAGTTGCTGGGTGTCAAACTCTTTCGAGAGGATGTCCCTGATGTTCTGGCTGAACTTGAGGCGGGGCTCGGAAAGCGCAAGGGCAGGTTCGAGGAACCTCTGAACATTTATGGCCCGATAATAAATGACAGCGCTTAGCAGGAGTATGCCGATGAGCATCAGGCTCATTATGGGGCCAGGCTGCAGGACCGGTTTTCTGAAGGGGAAAAGGCCCATTATACCAGTGTCTCCTCCAATGATTTCAGTTTCTTTTTCGCAAGAGAGAAATCCGCCTCTTCGGCCTCGGCCGGCTGGTGGATCGCCTTGTTTCTCAGCCGTAGCAGCAGCTGGAACTTACCCTTTTTTGTCTGGCTGAGACGGCCGGACTGCTCAAGCGCTTTGAGACAGTCGGAGAGCGAGGGGAAGGCCCCTCCCAGCACTGTGGCAGTGTATGTCTTGAGCTGTTTTTCGATATAATGACCCAGGAGAAGGGAGGCGATCACCTTTTCCCCCTTTCTGAAATACTCGAGCGCGTAGTCCGCTGACAATCCCCCTTTAAAGATGTTGATGTTTTCCCTGGACTCAAGCTCATCCGGAACCAGACCCTGTATCTTCTGATAGACCTCAACACATTTGTCTATCATGTCCTTCTCGATATAGGATTCCGCAAGAAGGAAGAGTTCACGGAGCTTTTCGGTGCCTTCACGCTGCTTCGTTGCGAAAGAGTAGGCCCGCCTGAGCGCCTCGGTCTTGTCGTCCTTTTTGTCAAGGACATCGAAGTGGCGTGCCCATCGTTTTCCCTTTAATACGTTATCTTTCGTAAACCGGAATAACTGTTCCGAGACCTCGCCTTTGTTGAGTTTGCCGCTGATCACGATGATATTCAGTGTCGGATGGTTTTCAAATATCCCGGGCAGGGCGTCGATCCCTTCGGTCATGCGGTCAAATTCAATATCGAGCGTCATGAGATCGAAGATCTGGGCGGTGAGGAGCTGCAGGGCCTTCTTCACGCTCACCGCCTCATAAAACCTTATGTCCGGTTCTTCATCTCCAAGGGCCCGTTTGATCTCCAGCTTCAGAAGTTCCCTGTCTTCATAGTCATCGTCGGCGATGAGCACCTTAAACATCGAGCGCCTCTTCAACAAAGGGAAGATTGATGATGATCTCGGTTCCGACACCCGGGGCGGTATATTCCTTGCCCACCCTGATTTTCCCCGCATGCAGACCGATCACGTATTTAACAAAATAGAGTCCCTGTCCCCATCCCTCGCGGCTGCCCTTGCCTTTGTAAAAACATCTGTCGGCCTCCTGCTCATCCATGCCG
>JAOUFP010000136.1 GCA_029858145.1 Nitrospirota bacterium
GCGGTTCCCTTCAGGCGTTCTCAGCAGGCAAATGGATGGTGAACCTGGCACCGTGGGGAGTCAGATTAGTCACCTCGATCTTGCCTTCATGGGCGTCAATGATCCTTCTGCTTATCGCCAGTCCCATGCCGAGCCCGCCGGTCTTTGTCGTAATAAAGGGATTAAATACCCTCCCGATGATCTCCGGAGTAACGCCTGGACCACTGTCGTCAAAACTGATCACAACCCAAGGGGGAACATATTCGGTCCTGATCAGCAGTTCGCCGTCCGGATTGCACGCGTCCGCCGCATTTTTTATGAGGTTCAGAAAAACCTGTTTCAGGGACAGGGCGTCAGCCTTCACCAGCGGGACCTGTGAGGACAGTTCGGTCCTTATGCTTACGGTGTTCAGCCCCCCCATCTCGGCCAGTCCGACCGTCTTTTCGATCACAGTGTTTATGGCGGTCGGCTCCAGTTCAACCTTTAACGGCTTCGTCAGATACTGAAAATTTACGAGGATACTGTCCAACCTGCTGATCTCCTCATAGATGATGTCGAGGTACGGCTGCACGCCCTGCCGCTCGAGATCTCCAATCCTGTTCCCGAGGAGCCTTAACGCTCCCTTTATGGAAGTCAGGGGATTTCGTATTTCGTGCGAGATACCTGCCGCCATTTCATTCATGACCTCAAGCTTCATCCTTACCTGAGCAAGTATATCATATGCTGTGCGGTGCCTGAACACTCCGATGGCAAGCACCGATGAATAAAAAACGCTCCCAAGATGACCCAGGGGAGGTACAGGGACTTTCAGGACCCGGGCATGATCAGTAAAAGCTGTAAAGACCCCGATAACGCCGGCAAGCAGGATGTATAGCAAACGGCTTTTTTCGCTTCCGGACCTGGTCCTCCTGAAAGCGCCGAGAAGCATAACTAAGCCGGTCAGGAACAGCGGGAACAACAGGACTAAATATAGGATGTCCCAGAAAGCAGAGTCGGCAAAGTACCTTACCCTTTGGTATGCAAGTGCCAGAAAGCCCGCGGATGCAAGAAGACATGAAAAAAAATAGGCGGGCGCAATCCATGCCGTGCTGCGCCGCCCGGGTTTTACCAGGGCGAAGACAAAATGGAACATGAGGACTGGTATCATCGCAGATCCGGCCAGCGAAAGGTAAAACCAGGATTGGTCCCCGGTAACGTACGCCAAGAACGTGCAGAAATTCCAGTACATGACGACAAGACAGATGGATAAAAAGACCATATAAAGAAGGCTCCGGGAAGTCCGGACAATGACCAGAACAACAAAGATGAAATTGATAAAGATGGCCGCAATGGCGAGGGGAGGATCAAGGACGGAAAGCACTTCTTTCATGGATACTCACTTAACGAGAATTCTCTTCCCACGTGTATTCCATTCCCCGTCTGCGGTTCGGCACAAACCATGCTTTATTATAGCCGCTAACCCAGGCGCCTGCAAAGTTTTATATGCGTATGTTTACATTGGCACACATAAATCTTCTAACGCTTTCTCACCATCTCGCAGCTAATCAGAACCGAATAATTTTGAAAATATTTCCATTGCCGTTCCCTCTTTTCAGCTCTAGGTTCATCGCAAAAAATATTTCCTATTTCTCTTTGCAAAATTATGAATTAAAAAATATCAATAATTAGCAGTTAATATTATTAGAGCAAGAATAATGAAAACGTTGGAAACATCCATCTGCAACGTTGAAAATAATTTCTTACGAATTTTAGATATAAAGTTACAACTACTCCCCAAATCATTTCCTTCCAGTTAATAATCATTCATATTGTTCCTTGCCATTCGTACTTCCCACCAGAAATCCGGACACATACATGGCAGTTGACAAGTTGCGTCTTCGTCAACCGACTGAGGGCGAGATCGCCAAGTCTGAGACGTGTTCTGTCAGCAATTTCGAATTTCATTCAGCAAAAGATACCCCGTTTATCGATTACAAAGGGAAGAACTATTACTTCTGCTGCATCCCCTGCGTCGATGATTTCAAGAAGGATCCCGACGAATACTCAAGATAGGCTCATGGGTATCAGAACGGATGTAAGCAGAGATAACGGCATTCGTTCTTTTTTACTTTGGCACGTCACGTGTTTATCTCGGAGCTTTCAACTAGTTGGAAATCAATAGTCAAGGAAAGTTGAGAGCGCTGCGGAGTAAGGAACTGAAGCTCTGACTTCTTTCATTCTTATTTATTGCCATCAGAAACATGCTTGTTCCCACAATTTGCCTCGGGTGTTTGTTACAAAAGGTTCTCCGCATCTACCAAAAACAATGAATGTTGCAAGTTCCTGTGAGTACTTAAGAATGCGCGGACGATGTCTGTAGAGTCAAGTAGCGGCAACTGAAGATTATAAAAAACCCTGGATTTAGTGCAACCATGACCTTTTTATAAGTGGGTGCCTCGTTGGATGCTTCAGGCTTCCTTCTCACTGCTGAAGGCCTGCTCACCACAGCCAAACCTGGCTCCCTTTGCTATAAATCCAGTTCTCTAGTTACCCTAAACCAGGGTTATCTCTTCTTTCCTTAACCCCAGACTATCACCCTTTACGCCGGCTGTCAAGAGGGGTGCCACGAATTTTTTTCCGCTTTTTGAACTCGCCTTTCATTTGATGAAAATTTATTCAAAATGTTTAAGTATTGCCGATTTTTTTGTATTTGTTAAATTTGAATTAATATTTTTGTCCATCCTCGACCTTATATCAGGATCTAGGTTTTCAATGACAAGGCTGTTCATTTTGTTGGCAGCCGCAAACCACCATTTTTTTATCTTTTCTCTCTCAATTATCGCAGCAATATCTCTTGCGATCAGTTTCGCTGCCTTTTTTTCTGATTCCAGCTCAATATTGTGAGGTTCACCGTAGCCCTTTGCAGCTCCGCTCTTTCCTCCGCCCATGCCGAACCGTCCTGCCTCGTCACTGAGCTTTTCGCCCAACCTTCCGTGTCCCTCGACGGAATCGTAACTTTCGACAAGGTTTATTTTGGGGCTTCCCGGAGAGTCGGTTGATAGCTTGTAAGCTCTGAAGTGTCCCAAATCAACAGCGATAATTAATTTGTCCATAACATTCCTCCTTATACCGAAAATTATATCAGGATTTTCTGGTTTATTGAATTATGATTTTGCTTTCGGGGTATATCCGGCACGACAGATAAATTAGAAAAGCGATTGCCTTATTAATGCACAATGAATTCCTTCCTAACTAACGACTTACTCACGCCCACTGCTATCCGTCACTCCCGATTGTACGGAGTCCCTACGAAGAAAGATTTTCGCCCAGGTCCGTACTCAGGCGGAGACGCCGGGGTGAACGAGACGCCTGAGGAGACCGGACCCTTCAAAAATGCCGGGGGCAAGCCGGAATGACAAAACAGGACGTTACTATTGCATCTATCGATAAATCGGCGCGAACGATCTGCATACCGCACTATTGATAAAGACATGCACACAAAAACCTTGTAAGCGCAGAGCAGGTGGGTTAAAATCTGTTCCGTATAGAGAGAAATTGTTAGAATATCAGGAAAGTCTTTAACCGCATTCGTTGCAGGCGGAAAAAGATTGACGCCAATATTAAACAGCTAGAATTCAAAAAGCACAACCGAAAGCTTTGGAGGGAAATAAATCTCGCATGATAACCGACAACAGTCTGTTCCTTTTGGAATTTCATAAACTTCTCAGAATAATATCCGCGTATGCACACAGCGAAGGCTCTAAAGAAGCTGTACTGAATATCCGTCCGTTCCGGAACAAGGATGAGATCGAGAAACGGTTCGGCCGGATACAGGAGATTCGCAGAATATCCCAGGAGGGAAACCCGCTGAAACTTTCGGCGTTTTCGGATGTTTCAGATCTTATCAAAAGGGCAAGTCCTGAAGGTGCAGTCCTCGAGGCGGTTGAGCTTTCAGCGTTTATTCCCTTGTTGAGCATCGCCTCCGAAATATCAGACCAGATTATGGAGAACCCGGAACTTCCTTTCTTAAGGGATCTTGCAGGCACGCTTACGGGGCATCCCGATTTTCTGAAGCAGCTGAGAAAATCGATCGATGCCGAGGGGAATATCCTGGACACCGCTTCATCTTTGCTGGCGGCGCTGAGAAGACAAAAAAGGGGGCTCGAAAACGGGATTCAGAAGAGACTTGAGGAAATGATGCGCGACAGCAAGGTGGCTATTTTCCTCCAGGATGATTTTGTTACCAAGAGAGCAGGCAGATGGGTCATACCTGTCAGGATGGATTCCAAGGGGCAGGTGCCGGGCGTGGTGCACGATGTCTCCAAATCAGGTGAGACAGCGTTTGTCGAACCCCTCGGCATATTACATCTGTCCAATGAACTCGAAAATGTCATTGCAGAGGAAAGGGCTGAAGAGATACGCATCCTGCGCAGTCTCTCGACGCAGATCAGGGAGAAGGCTGAAGGGATTAGTGAAGAATATGGGATTATTGTGCGTCTTGACCTTCTTCATTGCATTGCCAGATTTGCTGACCTTATGCGTATGCAGGTCCCGGAGATCAGGGAAGCCGGGAAGATTCATCTGGTGCAGGGAAGGCATCCTCTCCTGTCTCAGGCGCTCCTGAAAGGCGGTTCGGATCAAAAAGTTGTTCCTCTTGATGTAATGCTGGGCGAAGAGAATTCCGTAATGGTCATCACGGGTTCGAACGCCGGCGGGAAGACTATCGCGATAAAGACCATAGGTCTGCTGTCAGTCATGGCCCTTGCGGGGATGCCTGTTCCCGCGGATTCTTCATCGGTTTTTCCTCTCATCAGGAAACTCCTCATCGATATCGGAGATGAGCAGTCTATAGAAAACAGTCTTTCGACCTTTTCCGCGCATGTCTCCAACATTTCTGAAATCATAAGGAATGCCGATGAAGAGACGCTGGTCCTTATTGACGAACTTGGCACCGGCACCGATCCCGATGAAGGGGCGGCGTTGTCCTGTGCTGTTCTGCAAGAGGTGCGGAAGAGCGGCGCGCTCGCCTTTGCCACAACGCACCTCACCCAGATAAAAGGTTTTGTGCACAGGACCGCGGGCATGGTGAACGCGTCGATGGAATTTGATCAGAAGTCATTGACCCCGTTATACAGGCTGAGGATAGGCGAGCCTGGCCAGTCGCATGCCCTCGACATAGCGAAGAAATACGGACTGCCTGACCATGTGATCGATGCCGCACGGGAGCTGCTCGGCGGGATAAGCGTTGAGTTTGATAATCTGATTGCTGATCTCAACGAAAAGCGGCTGCGTTATGAGACGAGCCTCGATGTGCTGGGCAGGAAGCAGTCTTTGATAGAGGAAAAAGAGAGAGAGCTTGACGAAAAGATGACAATGGCGCGCGCGAAGGAAAGCGAAATCCTTGAGGGCGCATTCAGGGAAGCTTCTGATATCGTCTTGAACATAAAAAGACAGATGCATTTCCGTCTCGAAGAGATGAAGAAGATGGATAAGGAGAAAATCCGTGAAACAATAAAACAGGCCGAAAGGACTCAGAAGCTTTTAATTGAAGAACGCAGGAAATATGAAAGAGACCAGGGGACAGCTCCAAAGCTGGGAGAGATTTCAAAGGGAGATGTTCTCTTTGTAAAGTCTCTCGGCTATGACGCGACAGTCGTGGAGGTTTTGCCCAGGCATGACCGGTTGAGGGTCAGGGCGGGCAATATGGAGATCGAAGTTTCGGTTTCCGACACCGCCGGAAAGAAAGGGGCGGGTTTTGTTTCCGCTAAGACGGACCTGGTGAGGACCGGTACTTCGGATGCAGAAGTTAAATCAAGAATAAAACTCATAGGCTTGCGTGTTGATGAAGCTATCGCAGAACTGGAGCCGTTTCTGAATCACGCGGCCCTGGCCGGCCTGCGCGAAGTTGCCATTATTCATGGAATAGGCAAAGGTCTGCTGTCACGCGCGGTGAGAGAACATCTCGAAGGGCACCCGCTGGTAAAAAGTTACAGGAGGGGTGAACAGTCTGAAGGCGGTGCCGGGGTTACCGTAGTAACGCTTATCTGATAAAATGGGACATTCATCATTCTCTGAGGAAATGGCTCTATGAAAAAGCATCTTGTTTTTGTCGGCGGCGGTCATGCGCACCTTACTGCCCTTTTACATCTGAAAAACTATGTTGACCGCGGACACAGGGTGACACTCATCAGCAGTTCCGGTCATCATTATTATTCGGGAATGGGTCCCGGAATGCTCTCCGGTATCTACCGCCCTCAGGAAATAAGGTTTCATGTCGAAAAACTTGCTGAAGATCGCGGGGCGTCCTTTGTACAGGAGATAGTTGAAGGGATAAACCCTGCGCGGCGGACTCTTTCCCTGAAATCGGGCAGAACAGTGGAATACGATGTGGTCTCGTTCAATACAGGAAGCGAAGTATCCGCAGAGATTCAGCATACAACAGAAGAGAACATTTTTACGGTAAAGCCGATTATCAATCTCCTGAAGGCAAGACAATATGTCCTTCAAACCATGAAACAGCGGGACCTGCGTGTCGTGGTCATCGGCGGCGGCCCGGCAGGGGTGGAAATTGCAGGGAATGTATGGAGGCTCGTTCACGATAATAAGGGAAAAGCAGAAATATCATTTATCGCCGGAGAGAAACTGCTCAAAAATCTCCCCGAAAGGGTAGGCTCTCTGGTGAGGTCTTCATTTCAGGAGAGAGATATCAGGATTATCGAAGGCAGGCATACGAAAAAAATGGAGAAGAATCTGGTTGTGCTGGATGACGCTTCCGAAATTCCCTTTGACGTGGCGTTTGTCGCGACAGGTGTGAAGCCAGCTTCATTCTTTAAAGAGTCAGGTCTGCCTGTCGGTGAAGATGGCGGAATGCTGGTGAACTCATATCTTCAGAGTGTTGCTCATCCTGAAATATTCGGTGGCGGAGACTGTATCAGCCTGGAGGGCCACGCGCTCGCGAAGGTCGGTGTGTACGCGGTCAGACAGAATCCGATCCTCTATCAAAACCTCTTATCCGCCCTTGAAGGCGGTGAATTGATTGCCTTCAGGCCACAAAAAAAATATTTACTCATCTTCAACCTCGGAGACGGTAAAGGGGTTTTATGGAAGAATCAGTTTGTATGGGACGGAAGAATCGCTTTTATTCTGAAAGATTATATCGACAGAAAATTCATGAAGAAATTTCAGGTTTCCGGAGAGCTTTTGGAGGAAGAGTAGTGCAGTTGGCTTGGCTGGCTTTCGCTCTGAACGCCCTTTTTCTGACGTTCTAAGCTCATTCTGCTACAGCCATAAAACTCACCCTGCGGGTTCAAACAGTTATGGCTGTTTAACGTTCCATTTCGCAAAGAACGGAGACGAAAAGAGGGCGAAGCCGCTCAAGCCAGTCAGGCCAAC
>JAOUFP010000137.1 GCA_029858145.1 Nitrospirota bacterium
ATGCGATGATGTATAGAGCATGTTCTCTTATCCCCCTTTGCTGAAAAAATTACCTGACGGATGAGACCTGTTGCTTGTTTAATGTGAGAGACGTGCCATCACCTGAACTTCCTGACCATTGCCTGATCTCATCAGGAGGCAATATGCGATAAATGACCCAGTTTCTGTTCTCTGATTCCAGCCTGCAGGTGCTGCTGATGTGTTCAACGAGTGCGGAGTGGTTTTGCCGGAGCCTGGCCAGGCTCTCGCTGACGATTCCGATCCAGTCCGCGCCTCGTGAACGGAGCTCCTCAAACAAACGAATATCCTCGGTTCCGTCTTTGAGCGGCTCCCTGTCCCAGGCAAACGCAGGGGGAAAGACCCACCCGCGCCGCTTGCTGTAGTAAATGGCGGTGGGTTCGGCAAAACTGTTGGATACCGTGACGACCAGGTCGCCCGGCTCCGATATTTCCCGCAGGGCCAGGCCGAGTTTGTAGCTTTCGTGCGCATAGGGGTGATACATCCATCTCAATCCCCTCTGACCGAATGCAAAGATGACGAGCAGTAACACTGCTGTTACGGCCGCCGGCGAAGGCGAGAAGAAAATGTGCCGCCTGCCTGACGCGATCGAAATAATGGCGTGTCCTGCGAGTGCGGAAGCAGCCGGATTGATTATGTGAAAATTCCACGGATTTTCGACGAGCTCTCTTGCCCCGATAAAGTAGTAAATTACACACGCGAGCATCCACCAGTGGAAGAGCCAGGGAGCCTTGACAGGGCTGTCTGCACGCTGCCGGCTGTCCCCGGACGTCCGCCTCTGCCTTGTCCCGGGAGGAAGGATAATCAGGCCCGTAAAAACGAGGGCAATCACAGGCGCGGTCCATATCCAGTTTGCAAAACGTTCGCTCATGCGGGCGAGGAAATAATTCTGCCCCAGCCAGTTCTGCAGCCCTCCGTCCCAAAGCCAGTTGCCGCTGCCGGCGAAATGGTGTGGCGGATAACTGAGGGCAAGGTGCCTTGCCCAGAGATAGTAGGCAACTGCGGGCAGGATTGTGAGAACCGCAAACGCAGTCATGGCGGCGATCTTTTTCGGGCGCAGCAGGTGCTGCCCCTTAAGGATCGACAGCGTCGCGTAAATCATCGGGAGTCCGATAATTAAACCGGGGAGTTTCGAGAGATACCCCAGCGTGCCGGTCAAACCTGAAAGAAGCAGATAGCGCAGCAGGCCGGTTTGCAGGCAGGCAACCAGCAGCCAGAGGCTTGTTGTTATGAGGGCGACCATCGCGGGATCAGGAAGAAATGACCGTTCGATGAAGATGCTTCCCGGCAAAAGAGCCATTACCGCGGCACTTGCAAGCGCGCGCTGCTCGTCCCATATGCGGCGTACAAGCTGATAGAGTGCAAAAAGGCCCCACAGGCCGAATATCACCGGGATTCCCCTTCCGATCCAGTCGTGCTGTCCGAATACGGTATAGAGGAGTGCGGCAAGGTATGAGACCGTCTGGAATTCCCTGCCCTGATAGTTCGGTCCCGGACCGCCCCAGCTTACCTCCGGGTAGAAGATATTCCAGTTCTTGTTATAAAAATTATCCGCCATCATTGCGGTGCTGGATTGCCGCCAGGAGAAGGCATCGACCAAAGGCTGGTTTATATGGTTAAGCCGCAGAATCGCCGCGATGACGATGATCCCGATGAGCAGATATTTTTTTGTGCGGGCGCTGTTTGTATTCATGGCCGCGAAAAGCTGAGGTCTTCGGATATGACCCGCGTCTCCCGCACTTTGGAGAAAGGCCCCATCCCCGCATCCTGGAGCATCAGCATGCCCTTCTCCAGCTGTTTCGCATCCCACCAGTGGATAAGAAATTCGCGGTGACTTTCCGCGAGGGTGGAGCGGGGCGTCCCGGAAAGAATATCCTGCTCTATTGCATCCATCCCGTTTCTGTACCACTCGCCCCAGTATAATCCCCGCGTCATGTTTGAGGGCAGCAGAAGGGCCATCACAAGGAGCAGGCCCGTCTGTGCAGCGGTTTTCAGCCGGGCTGGTCCATAGAGCTCCCAGGCGAAAAAAGCCGCGCAAAAGGCCGGGACAGCAAGGAGGACATACCGTATCGGCAGTCCTTCACGCGGCACAAGCCCGGCTCTTCCCCACCCCATGGCCAGGGCAAATACGGCCAGGTTTCCCAGAAAAAGAAAGACCCCCAGTGCGCGGTGTCTTTCCAATCCCCTGTGACGCACAACACCGAGGAGGGCCATGACCGCACCGGGTACAAGGAACACTGCCGCAGCCAGCACCGCAAGGCGCCAGGATTTTTCAGCTGCAGGGCCGAGTCCCAGTGCGATAAATTTGGCCGCTGTCTTCAGCGTTGCTCCGAAGCCCGGACTGGGGGGGTTCCAGTAGGGCCTCTCGTATCCAATGAAGTACAAAAGTGCAAGCAGAATCGTGATCGCCGAAGAGCTTATGAGGAATCCGCTGATCCAGCGCTTCCCGTCTTGTCTCCAGTTCAGAACCCCGCAATAAATCAGCCACAGCGCAAGAAACGGGACGAACAGAAGGCCGTTTGCCCCGCACAGGGGGAGCAGCACCAGGCAGGTTCCGGCAAAAAGAGCGGGGCCCGGCGTCGACAGGGCAGGGCTGCGGACGATAATGAGAAAGACCGCGCATGTCACGACCGTCGGCAGCACATAAGTGAGCTGCCAGCCCCAAACAAGGTTTGGCCAGTTTCCGATGTGCAGAAGCGCTGCGGGGAAAAAGGCATCCGCGAACCGGGTTCGCCCGCGCAGGCGCTTCATGCTCAGTATCATGAAGAAGGCGAGTGTCCCCAGGAGAAGGGTGTTCAGGAACATGCCCGCGCGGAAGTCGCCGTGGCTTATACTCAGGAGCCCCAGGAGCAGAAGCCGCGGCAGCGGAATGCGATGCTCGTTGTTCTGAGCCCAAAGCCAGGAGGGCAAATCAGGCTCATTTCCGGTAAGCGGCGAGACCAGAAGCCAGTCCTCTGCAAGAGGGATGCTCCTTCCATACCGGAGGATGCACACCAGCGCGATGATGACCATGACAGACCAGACGGTCCAGACGAACATCCTTTCAAGCCGGCCGGAACCGGCCGTCGGTGTCATTATGGCGGTTTCCCTCTTTGTATCGTCCGATTTCATCGACTGAACGTATTATTTCCGCGAATTCTCTTTCATATCGCCTTTGCCCCCGCTTTTGCGGCCTTTACGTGAAATATGGTTCAGCCACAGACGCGCCAGGACCTGAAAATAGCCGCCGCTCACCCGTACGAGGCGAAAAGAAGATATGCCCATGTCGGGCGTGCGGTTAATCCAGGATATCGGGACTTCTTTCACTGAATAGCCCATCAGCAGCGGCTGGAAGCCTGTTTCGGCATTCACCGCAAAACCCGGCTGAGTCAGACGGAGATTTTTTACCACTTCGAGGCGCATGAGCTTCAGATTGTTTGTCAGATCGCGAAAACTGCGGCGAAACAGCAGTTTGGCCAGCAGATGAAACCCGCGGTTGGCGATGATTTTCGGGAACGGATAATTGAGAAGTACGCTGTGCCGGGAAAACCTGCTCCCAATCACAACATCATATCCCTCTGCCGCGGCATCAAAGAGGTCCCTCATTTCCGGCAGCAGGTGCTGAAAATCGCAATCCATGGAGAGGACATAGCCGCCTGTTGCTGCCTGCAGGCCGTCCGCTATCGCCCTGCCGACACCATTGGGTGGAGACCGGAATATCCCCCTGATAACAGGATCTTCGGCGGCGAGTTTCCGGATCACCTCTCCGGTGCCATCCCTGCTGTTATCATCAACGAGGATGATTTCTTTGATATACGGGCCGTAGAATCCCTTCAGGTGAGCGACGAGCGGCTGGATGTTCATCTCTTCGTTATGACATGGGATCACCACGGATACGGTCCCTTTTAACTGCCTGTGATCGCACAATGACGCGTGCCCACGGTCGGAGGCCCCGGGGGGCTTTTGGGCACGGATGAGGATTGAGCCTGCGAGGGTCTGTATGCCGGGGGTGTTTTCCAGAAGGATTGAGAGGTTCCGGAGCAGCCATACGAGCGAAGGAGTCAGAGGAGCGAAGACAAAGTCGTTGTAAATGGCAAAGACCTTGATGAACCCCACTTCTGAAAGCAGTTCATAGAGGGCAGGCCTGCTGAGCAGCTGCCTCGGTTCCTTTTTTCCGAAAAAGTGAGCCAGAAGATTGCGCATTCGCAGAACGATATTCCATGGATTGCTTTCATAGAAAATAACCTGCCCGCCCGGCTTCAGCAATTGGTAGACGTTTTGCAGCATCCACGCGCAATTGCGCTTGTCCAGCAGATCCATGGCGATGATATAGTCAAAACTCCTTCCTGCCAGTTGACCGGGAAGCGACGAGGCTCCGAGAAGCTCCACGGATGAAGGAAAGTCCCGCGGGTGACCGTTGCCGGGACCGAACGTGACCGCGGTGACGGGATTCTCGCCGCGGGAAACCGCAAGCAGACGACGGGTAAAAAGCCCCTGACCGGAACCGAGTTCCAAAATAGTCTGCTCAGGAAGAAGATGAACAATATGGCGGAAGGTCTGCGCCCTCCAAAGCAGCCTGTCGGCATAAATCGGGTCCCGCTTCAGCCAGTACAGGTCACGATAGTTCTCGCGGATTCCAAGCGTCTCCATCTCACGGGCATGTTTTTCTGTCGCAAAAACCTGGGTGCTCATAGCGGTTGTCCCTGACTAACCAGCATTATTCATAAATCTTTCTGGCGGTAATCAAACAACGAGGCAGGAGAAGGCATTGAGAGCGGTTTCATTTTCCGGTAGTCCGACAGACTGGGCATATAAATATCAGGAGGAAAATGCCCCGGAGCAAAGCGGGAATGAGCGCCGATGCCTTCTCCTGCCTTTGAAATACAACATTTTATGAATAATGGGTACTAAGGTTCAAGTTCTTGAATTTATCCAAACGGGATATATCGGATCTGAGCCTGCGGCTCAGATCCATCTCGTGCTGTTCCGGGTAAAAATTTCATACAGGATATCGCGGATGCCGTGCGTAAGCGCCCATTGAGGGTAATGGGCTTTAAATTTGCTCACATCACTGATCCACCAGACATGGTCTCCGATCCGGTTTGATTCTTCGTATCTCCAGGAGAGCTTTTTCCCTGCAATTTCCTCACACAGCCGGATGGCCTCCAGGACAGAGCAGTTGCTGAAACGGCTGCCGCCGATATTGTAAACCTCTCCTGAACGGGGGACGAGATAAAACTCGTGGAAGGCGTTCACCAGATCATAGCTATGGATATTGTCGCGGACCTGCTTTCCCTTGTAGCCGTAGATTCTGTAAGGAGTCCCCGTCATCGTGCACTTCATAAGGTAGGAAAGGAAGCCGTGCAATTCTGTGCCGGAGTGGCCCGGGCCTGTCAGGCATCCGCCCCGAAAGCTGGCGGTTTTCAGTCCGAAATAGCGGCCGTACTCCTGGACGAGTATGTCTGCTGCTGCCTTGGAAGCTCCAAACAGGGAATGCTTGCAGTAATCTATACTCATCGTTTCGTCGATGCCGCTGCTGAAAGGATGCGCTTCATCAATTTCCCAGCGAAGTTCCTGTTCGGCCAGCGGCAGGTGATTGGGATTGTCTCCATACACTTTGTTTGTGGAACAAAAAATAAATGCGGCCTCCGGGCAATATTTCCGGGTATTTTCGAGCAGGACATGGGTCCCGTTTGCGTTCACCGTAAAGTCAGTGTACGGGTCCCTGGCTGCCCAATCGTGAGACGGTTGGGCAGCCGTATGAATAACGAGACGGATGTCTTTGCCATACATGTTGAATATCCCGGCGATTTCCCGTTCTTCGCGTATGTCTACGTCGTGGTGGGCGTATCTGTCTCCGTACTCCCCGATGAGCCGGTCGCGGCACCATTCAGTGGAGGCATCCTCGCCGAAGAAAGAGCGCCGCATGTTATTGTCGACACCGGCCACCATGAATCCGCGGTCGCAAAAAAAGCGGACGGATTCTGAGCCGATCAGTCCTGCAGAGCCTGTTACCAGTACGATATTCACAGTATTACATTAACGGTCAAGGCAGCCTCTTCCCCGGAACGGTCACTCAAGCTGGACGTTCTCAAGGATTTTTCCGGCGTTCTGTATTTTTTCTGTTTCATCCAGCCCTGATTCCTGCGCAGGGGAGGAACGCTGATGAAGCGGAAGGTATGGCTGACTGCGGCCCAGGCGTCTGACTCTCCGGCGGGAACGCCACAGGCAGTAAGGACCGGCCAGGTTGCCCGCGATCTCCCGCAGGGTAAGAGAAAAGGGATAAGGGCTCTTTCCAAGGACCTGTTTTCTGATGTTCAACAAATGTGTCCTCGGCAGTTCCAGAAACAGTCTGAGCAGTGCGCGGAGATCCTGATCGCGGATCAGGGTTGCGAGGTGGTATGCCACATGCCCTTTGCTATAGTTATATATTTGACGGCGCAATGAGTGTATATCGCGGCGGTGCCTGTGCCACAGATAGGCGGATGGATTATAGAGAATTGTGTGCCCGGCTTTGAGGACTTTGTAAAATACGTACGTGTCCTCACTGCAGCCGGTCGGCGTACCGGCGCCGAGAGCTTCGTCCATGAGGCCAATTTCGGGGTGGGCGAAAATGCTTGCCCGGAACGCGGCATTTGCCGTTGCTCCAAGCTTCCAGGTAGGCACGGCAGTGCGCCTGAATGAATTGAACCACTTTGAGTCAGCCTCTTTGGGCCTGAATCCCTTTCCCAGACCCCCATAAACCTCAAAAAGATTCTGCGCGGAGGTGTCCAGTTCCATCGGCAGTACATTGCCGGTTACGATCATTACATCGCTGCGGACAAAAGGAGCAACCAGTTTTTCCAGCCAGTCCTCCGGCATGCTTACATCGTCATCGATGGCGACAATTATGTCACCGGTGCTTTTGATGATGCCCGCATTACGCGCATAGGAGAGGCCCTTGCGCGGTTCCCTGACCAGCACTATGTCCGGAAATTCAGCCAGTGCCGGAGGGGTTAGGCCCGAATCTGGGTTATTATCCACTACAATGATCTCGATTCGCCTTGAGGATTTCTGCGCCTTAAGATGGCGGAGGCAATTGAAGAGATCATCAGGCCGGTCATATGTCGCCAGAACTATCGAGACCGGAATGCCGGAAGGCAATTGCATGACGGTGCGTGTGTCTGTGAGGTGTTCTGCCGGCATATAGTGCCGTCTCAGTGCCGCATATGCTTCTGATGCCAGCGATTCGGGTTTTCGCCTGCCGTCAGTGTCGAGCAGTTTCAGACCCAGGTGGTCTGCGATCGCCTGACAAACACGGGTCTTGCTGACCGGAA
>JAOUFP010000138.1 GCA_029858145.1 Nitrospirota bacterium
TTACCGACGTGCTCGGAACACAGGCGATTGCGAACGCTGTATTAAAGCACTCCGATACGGTTGAAAGGTTTGTCCATATTTCAACCTCGGAGGTTTATGGCACTGCGCTGAAAGACCCAATGGATGAAGAACATCCGCTCAATCCCACAACACCATACGCGGCCGCGAAGGCGGGCGCGGACAGACTTGTCTATTCATATGTTGAATCTTATGGCATCCCGGGAGTCATCATCAGGCCGTTCAACAATTATGGGCCTCATCAGCATCTTGAAAAAGTAATTCCCCGTTTTATTACAAGTGCGATTTTGAAAGAGCCACTAACGATTCACGGAGATGGTTCAGCTGCAAGGGATTGGATTTTTGTCGAGGATACGGCGAAAGCGGTAGATCAAGCCATGCATGCACAACTGAACGCCGTAAAAGGTGAAGTCTTTAATGCCGGAACTGGCATAACCATAAGCGTTCTTGATATTGCCAAAAAAATTATTGAACTATTTGGGCTTGATCATACATACCTTCAGTATATGGAAGAGAGATTTGGTCAGGTCCAGAACCATATATCATCAACCGAAAAAGCAGAAAAACAGTTAGGATTTAAGGCAAAGGTTATGTTTGATGAAGGACTGTTGAAAACCATTGAATGGTATAAAAACAATAGAGACTTTTGGGAAAAGCAGATGGCAATGAGAAAAGTGCCTGTAAAAAATAAATCCGGAGAAATCGTCTGGTATTAGGTGAATAACAGATTGCTCATCTGATAGCCTGTTTATCCCGGCTTAAACTGCATTTCTTGCCCTGCGCTCCTGTGTTAAAATACACAGATGTCCAAAAATGAACTGATTATCACCGGTGCGCGGCAGAATAATCTCAAAAACATAAGTCTCCGGCTTCCCCACAATAAAGTCATCGTCATCACCGGCGTGTCCGGTTCAGGGAAGTCGTCGCTCGCCTTTGACACGATCTTTGCCGAAGGCCAATGGCGCTTCATAGAATCCCTTTCCACCTATGCCAGGCTCTTTCTCGAGAAGCTTGACCGGCCGGATGTCGATTCGATCCAGAACATCAGGCCCGCGATCGCCCTCGAGCAGAAAAATCCTGTGCGCGGCTCCCGTTCGACGGTCGGCACCCTGACGGAACTCTATGAACTCTTCAGGATACTTTTCGCGAAGATCGCTACGCCTTTCTGTCCCCGCTGCGGCAGTGAGATACGCAAGTGGGACCCGTCGCAGATTATCTCGGAACTCCTCGAAAAATTCTCCGGCAGCAGGGCGGTAATAATGTTCCGCACAACAGAGCCGGCGGAAGAACTCAGGAAAAAGGGGTTTTACAGGGTCTGGCACGACAACGAAACCGTCGATATGGCTGAACTGCCCGGGACGGAACATCCCCCGTTTGATATCGTGCTTGACAGGCTCGTGATAAAAGACGAACCGAGGCTCTCTGATTCAATCGAGATGGCTTGGCGGGAAGGAAGAGGAAAGATCAAGATCGCGGTCTTGCAGGGCGAAGACATACCGGACAATGCCCAAAAATTTTTGATCAAACAATTTTCCTCTGAAAATGCATGCGAAGAATGTAATATCGCCCTCCCCGCACCCTCTTCTCTTCTTTTTTCCTTTAATCACCCTGTCGGTGCCTGTCCGGAGTGCAAGGGCTTCGGCAATACGCTGCGCTATGATGAAGAGCTGATCATCCCGGATAATTCCCTCTCCCTTTCAAAAGGTGCGATCGACCCCTGGAATAAGCCTGCGTATACCTGGTGGAAGAAACAGATGATTGCAGGCGCAAAGAAATCGGGAATCGACGTTAAAAAACCTTTCAAGGATTTTTCTCCAGACGAAAAGGAAAAACTGTTCAAGGGGACCAGTGATTTTTACGGCATCGATGATTTCTTCGAGGACATGGAGGGGAGGAGATATAAGCTCCACGTCAGGGTGTTCCTGAGCAGATACAGGAGAGGGATTACCTGCCCTGCCTGTCATGGGAAAAGGTTGAAGGAAGAGGCATTGTCCTACAAGGTGGCGGGGCTGGACATCTCCGAGCTCTGCAGGATGCCGATTTCAGACTGTTCACGATTTTTTGAAGATGTTGACCTGTCCCCCTTTCAAAAGGATGTCGCGAAGGAGCTTATCCGGCAGATATCAATGAAGCTCCAGTTTCTGGAAAAGGTCGGGCTGGAATATCTTACGCTTGAACGCTACGGGAAAACGCTGTCAGGGGGAGAATATCAGAGGATAAACCTCTCAAACCAGCTCTCCTCACTTTTGACCGGCACGCTCTACGTCCTTGATGAGCCGACCGTCGGACTGCACGCGAGGGACACCGACAGGGTCTCCCGGATCTTGAGGCGTCTCGCGGACCTCGGCAACACGGTGCTTGTGGTGGAGCACGACCGGGGGATCATAGAGTCTGCTGAGTGGGTCGTCGAACTCGGCCCCGGCGGGGGACATATGGGAGGCGAGGTAGTCTTCTCGGGGAAGTCAGAAGATTTCCTGAAGACTGATTCATTGACCGCGCGGTACATGAAGGGGATTGAATACGTTGCGGTGCCTTCAAAGCAGAGGGAGTTTTCCGGCGAAACGCTTACGCTCCATCGAGCTTCGGGGAACAACCTCAAGGGTGTAACCCTGAGCATCCCCCTGAAGAGACTCACCGCGGTTACCGGCGTCTCGGGCTCGGGCAAGAGCAGCCTCGTAGTGGAGACGCTTTACAGGGCCCTTGCCAAAAAATTCAGAACCGGCAATGAACCTTCTTTGCCTTATGAGAAAATTGAAGGTGATGAGTACCTCAAAGGGGTGAAACTCATCGACCAGTCGCCCATAGGCCGGAGTCCGCGCTCGAATCCGGTCACCTATCTGAAGATCTTCGACCATATCAGAAGGCTCTTTTCAGCACAGAAAGAGGCGAAGGCATATGGTTACGGCCCGGGATTTTTCTCCTTCAATGTGCCGGGCGGCAGATGTGAAACCTGCAAAGGCGGGGGGTATGAATTGATGGAGATGTATTTTTTTGAGGACCTGTATATAAAATGCGAAAAATGCGACGGAAAAAGATACCGGCCGGAGGCGCTGCGCATCACCTACAGGCACAAGAACATCCACGATATCCTGAACATGACGGTTGAAGAAGCGAGTCTGCTGTTTGAAGACCAGCCCGCCATTATCGCCAAACTGAGACTGATGCTGGACACAGGGCTTGGGTATCTCCGTCTCGGGCAGCCTGCCACAACGCTTTCCGGCGGTGAGGCCCAGCGTCTGAAGATCTGCTCTGAGATGGGCAGCCATCCCCCTGGCAAGGCAGGACACGGAGGAGGCAAGGGAAATTATCTGTATATACTCGACGAACCTACTGTCGGGCTTCATTTTGCCGATGTCCAGGCGCTGCTCAATATCCTGAACAGGCTCGTCGAAACCGGCAATTCGGTGGTCCTTATAGAGCATAACCTCGATATCGTCAAGGCCGCGGACTGGATCGTGGATATCGGCCCTGAGGGAGGGGACAACGGAGGGAGGATAATTTTTGAGGGCACCCCTGAGGATATCGTCAACGCGGGGCATTCCTACACAGGGAAGTATCTGAAAGGTTTCTTTGATCTGTCGATTGAAAAAACATAGTATTTACAGTATCCTTTAAAATCCATGGAAAAAATGTCCTCTTTCGGGAAAATGCCTTCCTTCAGTCTCCCCTTTACAATGGGTAAATACAGGACAGTGTTTTTTCTTGCCCTTTTTTTGATAATCGCCCTTTCCCCATCCTGCAAAGACAGGCCAAAGGCGGTGAACTCCACAGGCCTTGAAAACAGCACAGGTGAGCCTGCCTACGGCGATTCTTTAATAGAAGGGACTATCGGGGAGCCGAGCATACTGATCCCCATGCTCGCGGGAGACAGCGCCTCTCACAGCGTCGCGGGACTGATCTTCAACGGCCTCGTGAAATACGACACAGACCTCAGCGTCATCGGCGACCTCGCTGAATCGTGGGACATTTCACCGGACGGGCTTGTCATCACCTTCCATTTACGGAAAGGGGTCAAATGGGCTGACGGAGTCGAGTTCACTGCCGACGACGTGATGTTCGGCTACAAAACGATCATAGATGAAAAGACCCCCACCGCATACAGCGAAGATTTCCGGCAGGTCAAAAAGGCTGAAGTCCTCGACAGGCATACGTTCAGGGTCACGTACGAAAAGCCCTTCGCACCGGCGCTCACTTCCTGGGGCAATCTGGCGATTCTCCCCGGACACCTGCTCGAAGGCAAAGACATCACAAAAAGCGATCTGGGAAGGAACCCCGTCGGCATGGGGCCTTACAGACTCAGAAAATGGGCCGCGGGCCAGGAGCTGGTGCTCGATTCATACCATGATTATTTCGAAGGAAGGCCGTATATCGATCACTACATCTACCGGGTAATCCCCGACTCCGCAACCATGTTCCTCGAACTGCAGGCAGGCGGGATCGACATGATGGGGCTCACCCCTATCCAGTACACGAAGCAGACAAACACGGTTTTCTTCAGGAAAAATTTCCAGAAATTCCGCTATCCCACCTTTGCCTATACGCACATGGCCTTTAACCTCAGGCACCCTTTCTTTAAAGACAAGCGTGTGCGGCAGGCGATCGGATACGCGATAGATAAAAGCGAAATAGTGGACGTGGTCCTCTTCGGTCTGGGAACCCCTGCTACAGGGCCTTACGTGCCCAATACCTGGCCGTATAACCCGGACGTGAAAAAATACGAATACAATCCGGAGAAGGCAAAGCAGCTTCTGAAAGAGGCCGGCTGGGAAGACACCGACGGCGACGGAATTCTGGACAAAGACGGGAATCCTTTTAAATTCACGATCCTCACGAACATGGGGAACACCCTCAGGAAAAACACCGCGACGATTATACAGTGGAGGCTTGAGAAGATCGGCATTAAGGTGGACATACGGGCGCTCGAATGGTCTGCGTTTATCAATAATTTTATCGACAAGAAACGTTTTGAGGCGGTGCTCCTCGGGTGGAGCATAGGCCTTGATCCCGATCAGTATGATATCTGGCACTCATCAAAGACAAAGGAAAAGGAATTCAATTTTATCAGCTACAGCAATCCTGAAGTGGATGAACTCCTCGAGAAGGGGCGCAGGACATTTGATATTGAGGAGAGGAAGAAGGCATATTTCAGAATTCAGGAGATACTCGCGGACGAACTCCCTTATATCTTCCTGTACGTGCCTGATGCCACGCCGATTGTGCATGCCCGTTTTAAGGGGATAAAGCCGTCTCCGATAGGGATAAGCTATAATTTGCCGAAATGGTATGTGCCGGAAAAACTCCAAAGGCACAGGATGGAGCCATAGATGGTGTTGTATCTCGCAAAGCGGCTGCTTGAGATGATTCCGACGCTGCTCGGCATCACGTTAATATCTTTTTTTATCATACATCTCGCTCCCGGAAAGCCGACCGATATCCTTACAGAGCTGAACCCGAAGATCACTCCTGAGGCCAGGGAGAGGCTTGAAAAGATTTACGGGCTCGACAAGCCGGTAATCGTCCAGTACGGACTGTGGCTGAAGCGGATCGTCAGGCTCGACTTCGGCGAATCATTCTCAACAGACAGAAGGCCTGTCATGGAAAAGATCTGGGACAGAAAACAGCCGCTGCTCGACAGGAGGCTCTTCATCACGTTTATGCTGAATCTGCTGTCGATGGTCATCATCTTTCTTGTTGCCATCCCGATAGGAATTACCTCTGCAACTCACCAGAACACCCTCTATGACAGGATTACAACGACCGGCGTCTTCATCGGGTTTGCCATGCCGTCTTTCTGGCTGGCGCTCCTGCTGATGATGCTCTTCGGGGTGTATCTCGACCTGCTCCCCATATCGGGCTTGAAGTCCATGAATTACGACTCCTTATCTGTTGCAGGCCGGATATGGGACAGGCTCAGCCATCTGATCCTTCCTGTCTTCGTATCCTCTTTCGGCGGGCTCGCAGGCCTCTCACGGTATATGCGGAGCAATATGCTTGAGGTGATACGGCAGGACTATGTGACAGTCGCAAGGGCAAAAGGGCTGCCGGAAAATGAGGTGATCTACAGGCACGCATTCAGAAACGCGCTTTTGCCGATTATCACCCTCCTCGGCCTCTCGGTGCCAGGGCTGATAGGCGGCAGCGTGATATTTGAGAATATCTTCGGGATCCCGGGGATGGGCCAGCTGTTTTATATGAGCGTCATGACAAGGGACTATACCATGATCATGGGCATCCTGACGATCGGCGCGATCCTGACACTCCTGGGAAACCTGCTGGCAGACCTCGGATATATGCTTGCGGACCCGAGGATAAGGACGAAATAACAATATGAAGAACGGCAAACTCAGAAATCTTTTCTGGAAAAGATTCAGACAGAACAGGCTCGCTGTAGCCGGCGGGATTATCGTGGTCGGTCTTTTCCTTATCGCGGTCCTCGCGCCTTTTCTTTCTCCTTACAGTCCGAATGACATCGACAGAAAGCATATCCTGGAACCGCCGAGCCTCGCGCACCCCTTCGGCACAGATGACCTCGGGAGGGACATTTTAAGCAGGATGATATACGGCTCGGGGATATCCCTTTCAGTAGGTTTTGTCGCGGTTGGAATCGCCACGGCAATCGGCATGGTATTGGGTGCAGTTTCTGGGTATTACGGCGGATGGCCTGACAGGATCATCATGAGGTTCATCGATATCATGCTCTCCATCCCGACATTTTTCCTGATCCTTGCCGTCATCGCGTTTGTCGATCCGGGCATATGGAGCATCGGCGGTCTTCCCGTCTGGCTCAAAAAGATCCTTCAGCGTATCCCCTTTATCGACCCGAGCATTATGAATATCATGGTGGTCATCGGGCTCACCTCATGGATGGGTGTTGCGCGGCTCGTACGGGCGGAATTTTTGTCCCTAAAGGAACGAGAGTATGTGCTCGCGGCGAAGGCCCTCGGGGCAAGCGACCTCCGGATTATCTTCAGACATATCATGATAAACAGCCTGGCACCTGTGCTCGTCTCTGCGATACTCGGCATCGCAGGCGCGGTGCTCGTGGAATCAGCGCTCAGCTTCCTTGGCATCGGGGTGCAGCCCCCGGCGCCGAGCTGGGGGAACATCCTCGAACTGGGCAAGAACAATATCGAAATCGCCTGGTGGCTTTCGGTATTTCCGGGACTCGCCATCCTGATCACCGTGCTCGGATACAACCTCCTTGGTGAAGGCATCAGAGATTCCATAGACCCGAGGCTCTGGGAGACAGAGCGTCATTAAGCGGCATTCAGTGAAATGCAGGCGG
>JAOUFP010000139.1 GCA_029858145.1 Nitrospirota bacterium
GACGGATCGAGGGAAAGTGCCTTTTCTATATCTGCTTTTGCTTCATCAACCCTTCCCACGGAAAGAAGCAATGAGGCCCTGTAGTCGAAAAAGCGGGAGTCCCTGATGTCCTCAGCACCTGTCTCGATACTTTCAAACGCTTTCCGCAGATCGCCCTTCTGATAAAATTCCACGGACTTCCGTATTTTCTCCTGCCACTCTGCCGGGGGAGCGGCTTCGAACCCGGCAGGGCGATAATAGAAGACCGGCGGATAATAGAGCATCCATTGCACGGCGTCAAGAGGGCGCACCAGGTGCCGCGCGACAGGCGCCCGGCCCGCCTCTGCCTCGGCGGACTGTCCGGCGGTCAGCGTAACGCTGCCCGAGGTGTTCGAGGTTGTCACGCGCCCTTCAAAGACGGACACCAGAGTCTTGTTTTCGCTCACATCTACCAGAAACTCGGTCCCCTCGACCGAAGCGTTCACAAAGGGGGTAGCCACCGTCAGACTTCGCCGGAAACGGCTGAAGAAATGCGCGATTCCGCTGATCAGCTCCAGAAAAAAGGTAGTTTCCTGCCTGGGCCTGGAGAAGATGATCGTGGTATTCTGGTCGAGGCGGAGAATCGTTTCATTGGCCAGGACTATGTCCGCGCGGCTCCGCTTCAGCACCCTCAGCATATCACCGGCACAGAACGTATCCTTGAACTTGACGGGCCGCCATAGTGTTTCACCTGCTCTCAGCATCTCCGCATCCCCCTCAACAGAGACCGCCTTGCCGACCCAATAATCGCACGTTTGCACTTCTGCCGCCAAAGACGTAAGAGGTATTATCGCGATAATCAAAAAGAATGCTGCCGTCATAAGAAGCCGTAAGCCAATGCGCATCATTTTTCTCCTCCTGCTCTGGGTTTTCACAGAGAATTCATCCGCTATTTACGATCCATCCTGACAACGCCTTCCCATGATTCCCCGGGCGGATGGGCCCTGTATTGTCCGCACAACCCGACATAAAAGCGTGACGGACCGTCCTCTCCGGAAATGCGGATGACCTGTTGAAATTTATCACGCGCCTCGTCCCATGACTGTCTCCTGAACGCATCGAGTGCTTCGGCGAATACCGCGCATGCATCTCTCTGGTGCCCGCTGCAATCCTCTCTGCGGCAGATCAATTCATGAATCGTAAGCGCTTTCATTTTTCCGGCAAGAATAAATTTCCCGATTTCTCTCGTCATAAAACCATCGAGCTGACCGAGCAATTCTTCGGATGCCAGTATCTTCGTGCCAAGGTACTTGTTCAGTCCCTCGATCCTTGTTGCGGTATTGACGATGTCTCCGACAGGGCGATACTCATAGTGATCGATCGCGCCGATATTGCCGAGCAGTATATGCCCGGAGTGCAGTCCGATACGGGTCGTGAGGCGCACCGTTTTTCCGGACAACGTGAAGTCCTGTACGGCCTTCGAAACATCGAGGGCTGCAAGACACGAATCGTGTTTGAGTTTCGCTTCAGACTGTGCCGCCACCCATAACGCCAGCATCGAGTCGCCGACGACATTGGAAACTATTCCTCCATGGTTCCTGACCGGCTGGAAGACCGTTTCAAAGTACGAATTCATGAAACTGCCGAGCGTCCGCGGGTCCATGGTTTCGGAAAGAGTAGTATAGTGCTCTGCATCAGTGCACAAACAGATTCCGTAGACCACCTTACTGCTCTCCCTGAGATTTCCGATATTCTTCACGACCTGATCAACGACCTGATCAGGCATGTAATATCCAAAGGCCTTTCTGATATTGTCCCGCTCCCTGTTTGAATCCATATACTTCCACAGTACACTCCCGAAAAAACCGAGAGCCGTCTGGAAAAACAGCGGGACAACAACAGGAACCCATGTGCCTGCTGCCGCGAACACATGCCTGGCAGCCGCAAGATAAAGGATGCTGGCGCCTATCACACTCACTGCGGCGATCACGGGCGGGAACTGCCGGCATACTGCTCCCATCGCCAGCCCCCAGAGCAAAAGAAGCGCGATATGCGCGTAAGAACTGACCGGCCGGACCGGCTCATCCTCCACCAGATTGGCGAACGCGGTTGCCATGATTTCTACACCGCTTATGTCCAGGCCGTCGGGCCTGGAAAAAACAGTATAGTAGCCGTCTTTCTGAGCCGTCTGCAGGAAATCTGAACGCCCGACAAAAACCGCCTTGCCCCTCAGATCGATCCGCCTCTGTTCGGGAGCGTCTTTGTCGAGCTGCAGGATCTTATAATACGGAATCGTGGTGATTGACCGGGGGGGACCGTAGAAATTAAGATACCGGCTGTCCATGCCCTGGTACGTCGTGATCAGTGAGGAGATCATCCGCTTCTTTTTCCGGTCACCCGCATACGCATGCTCTGCCTCCCGGAGCATTTTTCCAGCGGTCAGCGGTTCGTTGACAAAGAATTCCCGTATCCTGCGAATGACTGTTTCAGCACCCCTGTTTTCAGAAACAGCATCCTTTCCAAGAGGCAGGAGATAGTCCGCTGATGACGAAAACTTTTCCAGCAAAGGGAGAAAATCTCTGCAGGTCTGCATAACAAAAATATTGAATGCCACAACGGGCATCGTTGGTGTGTCGCCGGCTGCAGTCTTGAATGTCCAGTACTGGCTCACCTTAACCGGCACCTTCGGCAGTGGAAACGGCGCCAGTGCAGCGGCGGACTGTTCCAGGAGGGGAAACGGCGGCACCATTTTTACAATCGTAACGTCGCCCGTCGGAGACCCTGCCCTGCCCGTAAGAGAAAACGTCTCGCCCCTGAGGCTTGAGCTGAGCACCACATTGCGCGCCTTTCTTACCGCCTCCGCGAATACTCTGTCCTCACCTGCGGGACCGGGTTCTTCAAAGGTGATGTCAAATGCGATGACCGCAGCGCCCGCGTTTATCAGGTTATCTATGAGCCGGGCGTGGAGAGAGCGGGGCCATTTCCTCGGGTCGCCGGGCAGATTGAGCACGTCCGCGGATTCCTTGTCGATACCGACCACAACAACTTCAGCCGGCGCCTTTCTTGCTCCCCTCAAGTTGAACAGGATATTCAACCCTGTGTTCTCCTCCACATCGAGACTGAAAGGGATAAGACTTACCATCATCCCCGCTACACCGGTGATAACACCCAATGCTATTGCCTTTGCGAGTCGGGACATATCACAGAATCTCTATGTTCCCGGAATGGCCCAATAACATACTGCTGCGCTAAGAGCCACGGGAATCATGCCTGCGACTGCAGGAGATGCCGAAACAGCAAAGTCCTTGATTTTTCGCGAATTCAATGGGAAAAGCTGTTGCGTTGTGATTGCAAGCGTCACTTCGTTTCTCTCTGCCCCCGTAATGCCCCTCTCCGGCATTCACCTTAAGAGAGTTTGTTCTACCTTTTCACTTTTCGGCAGCGCTGCTGTCTTCCATCTGCTGCCGGGCCCGATTGCTCCCCTTATTTTTCTTTAAAGTGGATGTGAAGTTTTTTTAAAGTGGATATGACGTTGCAGAAAACAGCACTTTTTCCAGCATGCTTTAGGTCTTGTCTGTTTCTCGCCCGCCCCCTCTGGTAATAAGGTTTTCACAAAATAGTCCACTTGTCAACCGCCTAATTATATTGATAAATCACAAGAGAGTCAATGCAAAATAGAAATGACCGGTTTTCTGCCACCGCCTTCTGCGGGGATTTTCGTTTGTGCCGGTTTATGCCGAACTTCCTCCAGGGATGATCCCTGGGCGGCACATATGTGTGCCGCGTTTTCCTGACGGACAGCTTCATATTCTTCTCAGGTCAGCATGATCATGTCCTGTCCTGGCATCCTGCCTCCTCCTGATAAAGATGCAGTCCGCCATCTTTCAGACCGGACATTTTCATTTTGCTGCTGCATTCAGTTATGAGGCTGGCAGCCTTTTATGTATCCAGAATCTCTCTTATTTTGACAAGAAGGTCGTTGGGAGAAACCGGCTTTGAAATAAAACTCATCTTTTCTTCCAGGATACCTTTGGTACTGATTACGTCAGACGTATACCCGCTGGTGAAAAGAATTTTCATGCCGGGCTTCACCTTTTTTATTCTGTCATAAACCTCTTTTCCGCTTTTCTTCGGCATAATCACGTCGAGAAGGGCGAGCTGGATTCTCTCTTTATTCTCCTCAAATTTATTTATCGCATCCTCTCCGTCTACTGCCTCTATCACCGTGTATCCAACCCCTTCCAGGACTTTCCGCTCCAGCTTTCTCACATCTTCATTGTCTTCGGCAACCAGTATCGTCTCTGTACCGCCTTTCGGAACGATCATCTCTGCGGTTGCTTCCGCTTCTTCCACTGGTTCAACCAGGGGCAGGTATATCTTGAACGTCGTGCCCTTTCCGGGTTCGCTGTATACAGTGATATGGCCGCCGTGCTGTTTGATTATTCCATATACGATTGCAAGCCCGAGTCCCGTCCCTTTCCCCACCTCTTTCGTAGTGAAAAAGGGTTCAAATATCCTCAGTCTCGTTGTTTCATCCATCCCCTTACCTGAATCACTTACAGACATGAGGGCATATATCCCGGCTTTTTCGATTCCGCTTGCCGCTATGTAGTCCTCATCCAGATGAACTGTTTTCGTGACGACAGACAGGCATCCGCCATTGGGCATCGCATCACGCGCGTTCGTGCAGAGGTTCATCAGCACCTGCTCTATCTGGCCGGTATCCACCATTACGGGCAGAGCTTTGTCGGTAAGTCGCGTCATAAGCTCGATATCCTCACCGATAATCCTGTTGAGGAGTTTCTCCATCCCCGTTATGAGCTGATTTAAATCCCTTTGTTTGGGGCTGATTATCTGGTTTCTGCTGAAGGCAAGGAGCTGCCGTGTCAGGTCTGCAGACTTTTCTGAAGAGTTGAGTATCTGCTCCACATAATTCTTCAGGGGACTTTTTTCCCCGATTTTCATATTCAGGAGGTTTCCGTAGCCGATTATTGCCGTCAGCATATTGTTGAAGTCATGCGCAATGCCTCCCGCAAGATGGCCGATTGCCTCCATTTTCTGCGCCTGCTGCAACTGAAATTCCAGCTTCTTTTTTTCCTCCTCAGACCTGCGCCGTTCGGAAATATCTCTCGCCAGCCCCATAATGAAAAGACGTCCGCTGATTTCCATAATCCCCAGACGCACTTCGACCGTGAGTGTGCTCCCGTCTTTTCGACGGTGCACGGTCTCGTTCGTAACAGGGACGTGCGGCTGCAGATTTTCCCATGCTTTTTCATCGGACCTGACGGCTGCCTCGCCGGCGTCGATATCCTTAACCGAAAGGGAAAGCAATTCATCCCGGGTATACCCCAGGCTATCACAGGCACGCTGATTAACGTCGACAATTCTGCCTTCAGGATCAAAAAGAAAGAAGGCATCCACCGCCTGATCGACGAGGGTGCGGAAACGCTTCTCGCTTGAGAGCAGTTCAAGGTTCCTTTTTTCGATCTGCCCGATCATGGCGTTGAAATTGTCGACGAGCTGTCCTACTTCATCGTTTCCATGTTTTTCAACCCGCAACGAAAAATCCCTTTCCTTCGATATCCGTTCAGCCGCCGATGACAGCGAGAGAACAGGCCTTGATATCAGTCTCTGCAAAAAGGAGATCATGACAAAAACAATGCCCGTTGAAATCAATACCGCGATAAGCATCATCCAAACGGCGATCAGCCGGGCCCTTTTCATTCCCCTCATGTCGTCAACGAGGATGAGAGAGCCGATCGCGATGCCTTCCCTCTCAATTTCCTGGGTGATCTGCAAATAACCGGGAAGCGGGCTTCTCAGGCGGTCATCCGGTCTCCGGCCGTTTTCCCCAAACCCGCCGGGCGCAGTGCCGTATGAAGCGAATTTGTCACCGTTTGTATTCAGGATAACCGCGTAAGTCACCGAGGGTCTCACGGACAGAGAAGTCAGCACGCGTACTGCCTCCTCCGGGATCTGAAAGGCGAGCGCAGCCTCACAATTTTTTCCCAGTATCTGCGCAAGCCCCACCAGATCGCTTTCGTAACTTTTCCGGACCTGATCGGTCGTCATGACATAAAAAACAATACACGCCAGCAGCACAGCCACTGTTCCCGTGGTCATCAGAATCACCGTGAGTTTTTTCTTTATCGACATGTCACGAAACATCAGTCACATTCTCCTTATTAACAGTCTCAAAATAATGACGACATTATATTTGCAAAATCCCTCCTGACCTTCCTTTTCCTAAGGGAGGAATAATCCCCTCTTTGGCAAAGAGGGGTGGGGGGAGATTTCCTGATAAATGCCGATTCAATTATGAGACTTTTAATAAAACCGTAACTCATGGATCAATCCTCCACTACCTTGACCGCAAGGGCAAGCAGCTGGGCGCTGAAGCGCAGGCCCGCTTTGTCTGCCTGCGCGCGGTTGATCATCCAGCGGAGCTTGCCATCGCTTTGCACCAGGCTGATCATGCCGCCTGAAGAGAGAAAATTATGGGTATCAGCAACAGTAAGCACAGGGGCATCCTTGAGGTCGTCGACAATCTTCGCAAAATTCTTCTTTTCCGCCGCGCTCACAAAAAGGATATGGCAATCTCTCATATACAGACCTTCCCGGTAATGCCCGTAGTGAATGACCCTGACAGGTTTCATCCCGCTCTTGCGTATGGTCGCCTGCAATACTTCAAACGCCTCGCCAAAGGGTGAATCGCCTACAATCCCGATCACCATCACGCCGTCCTTTGTGAGCAGCCGCTTCGACTCCGGCCATTGAACAAACTGGAGAAAATTATACAGGTAGACCGCCTTAAGCTCGTATTCCTGGGCAATCTGCTGCTCTCCGTAACTCACCTGCTGCATCGGCAGAGCCCACACAAGGGACAAGAGAAGGAAAAAGAGTGTGAAGGCATACCCCAGCTTGCCGAATCCTAAAGTGCCGTATTGTTTTCCGGCCTTTGAAAAGCGACGAGCAGATCCGGGAAATGAGAGCAACATTTTCCTCAAAAGATCCTTAATGAACCACATTAGAAAGTATACCGCAACTCGGCCCAGAAGTTGCGTCCTTCCATGGGATAGTCATCGGGGATCGACGTCGGGCCCGGCTCACGGGCGTCTTCGTCAAAGAGGTTGCGCACTGCCGGGGCAAAGTCCCAATGATTAAGGATATTCTTGCGCCGCAGGGTGAGATTCACGATATCATAATCCGCAATATCCGGCCTCGTGTCGTCAGCAGCCCTGTGCCTGTCTCCCACCCAGAAATACTGGCCGTCACGAGACCAGTCCGGTGCAAGGTC
>JAOUFP010000140.1 GCA_029858145.1 Nitrospirota bacterium
CGGCAGGCAGGTTATGCTGCAGGTTGTCGCGCCGTAAAGCATGCCGATGAGAAAAAGCCCCAACAGATCAGACATTGATTTTTTCCCCTTCTGCTGCGAACGCCTCCTGCGCGATAACTGCCGCGCCGAAGGCGGTGGTGATCTGCGGTGTCTCCGGCACGACTATTTCTCTCATGAGTTCGTCCTCAAAGCTTGCGACCAGCCCTCTGTTGAGCGCCGGACCGCCGTCAAAAAAGACCTTGTCTTCGATCCCGATCTTTCCGGCCAGGCGGCTGATCCTCCTGGCGATCGAGTAATGGATGCCTGCCACTATCGCTTCCCTCGAATGACCTCCTGCCATGAGGCTGATGATCTCGGACTCCGCAAAGACAGTACAGGTGCTGTTTATGGTCGCGGGGACGCCTGTGGATTTCATATGATAATCCCCCAGTTCGTCCACCTCTATTTCGAGATTCCGCGCCGCCATTTCGAGAAACCTGCCGGTCCCCGCGGCGCATTTGTCGTTCATGGTGAAGTGTTTGACATGGCCTTCGTCGTCCAGAAGGATTATCTTGGAGTCCTGTCCTCCGATATTGATGATCGTTCTGAAGGTGCCGGCCCCCTCTCCGGAATTTCTCGCGCCTGCCGCGTTTGCGGTGATTTCACTGATCGTCTCGTCGGCCTCCTTGAAGAGCTTTCTGCCGTATCCTGTGGATACGATATAGCCGATGTCCTGTCTTTTTATCTGCTGCCTGCAAAGGAGCGCTTCAAGCGCTTCAACAGCGTTCTTATGGAAATGGCTGCCCGTCGGAGCTGTTGTGTGGGCTGCGATCTTTCCTTCTTCGTCTGTAAGGACGATCTTTGTCGCGGTCGAACCAATGTCAATCCCGCAGAAGTATTTCATCGGATTATTTTCTCCTTTTCCTTGCTTTTATGGATTCAAGGAATGCCTCTATTCTGGTAGAAAGCTGCCCCGTGTCTTCCTGGCTGTAATCCGTCTCGAGGAAGAGCAGCGGGATGCCGCTGTCCGCAAAGGTCTTTGCTATCGTCCTCTGCTCCATCTCATACAGGTGGCATCCTGAAAAGATCTGGTAAACAATGCCGTCTATCGCAAATTGTCCTGCCATATCCTTCAGCCTTCTCCTCCGGTCGTCATTCAGGACAAGAAACGGGCAGGTGCAGGGCTTGAGATACCTGTCAGCGACAGAGGGGATCATGTCATAAAGCGCGGACTCGTCATATGCCACCGCGTCGTAGAGCATTCTGGTGGACGAGCAGACCTCGTCCGCGGCCACGATCGCCCCTGACTGTTCAAGCAGCAAGGGGATCTTCAGGTGAGGGAATACAGGCGGGGAGCCGGTGAAGAGTATGCGCGGCGCATGCCTGTTCCCGACGGATTCCCCCTTCAGGGCCTTTAATTCGAGTTCATTATTCAGGTCGGTCAGGGCCTGAAGCCACCGTTCCTTGTCGTCGAAAAAGTATGCGTTTGAAACGAGGAGCGCGTCTTTTCCGTAGACTACGGGAGGAGAGATTTTCCTGAAATTGTACAGCCGTCTGAACTGGCGGCGCGCTTCATTGGTAAGGTTTATCGCCGTGCCCAGACTTTTTTTCGTAATTTTCCTCCCGGTGAGGTGCTGAAGCTCCGCGGTAAATCTCTTCACCGAATTCTGCCAGTAATGCCTCGCCTCCTCCGAATTCTTGCTTGACGGCACCTCCAGTATGTAGACGTTGTATCCCATCTCCCTGAGCAGTTCGCCGGCCTTTCTCTTCTGATCGCATGTCGCGGGTACTACAACCATGCCGAGCCTTTCCTTATGCACGGAGCGGTTTATATGAAGCATCCCCACCGTGGCCCGAGCGAGGGAGCATGCCTTTGCCGGCATGAATTCAGCCCCGGCCTGATCGAAGGCATGGGCCCCGTTGCAGAGCCGGAACGGCACCGCTCCTGCGGCAAGAATCAGCTCTTCGGGGACCTGCACGCACATGGTTCCTATTATCGTTCCTTTATGTGTCAATGAGCCCCCGTTCGCGTAAACAGAGCGGAAAAGGTCGTAGAAATATCCCATCGCTCCGGGATTGGACGGAAAGTCTTCGATCTTCCTGAGCGCCTCATCCGCCTCCATCGTGAAATGGAGGTTGGTCGACTTCTTTACCCTTTCAAATCGTTCTGTGTGCAAGTTCAGCTCCTCCCGCCCATTCTTTTGAAGAAACCCTGCTCGGTAGCCTCGTAAACCGGCAGCCCTAAAAAGGTGGCCTTCAGGCATCCTTCCTCGGGACAGGCCGAGACGCACTTCAGGCACATCATGCAGTCGTCCTGAACAATCATTGTGCTCTCCAGATCGTCCGCGATCTCACGGATGCCGACATCGCATACCCTGTAGCAGTTGCCGCAGCGGGTGCATTTCATGCCGTCTTTTTTAAGCCGGAGCAATCCCGCCTTCGAGAAGATATACTGGAGAGCGCTCATTGGGCAGAGCAGGCAGAAGAACCGTTTCTTTACAAAGGCCCCGGTGAAGAATAATCCGGTAACCGCCATGCCGAGTCCTGTCAGGACCGTTTTGGTCTTCGAGCTGAAGTCAATGACGAGCTGGCTCATATCTCCGGTGAAGAGGGGCAGCACGGTCCTGCCGGGGCATATCATGCAATAAGAGGTCGAGAAGTCCCCGGAAAGTTTCTGCATTCCGAACAACGAGTTGCTCATGCCGAGGGAGAGGAGGAGCAGCAGCGCGAGCAGGACATATTTGATGTTCTTCTGGCGGCTGAAGACCGTTTCCGAATAGGTGGAGTATCTGATGCCGAACCGGTTTCTGAGTTTGGTTATCCAGTCCTGGACCGTACCGAGCGGGCATGCGAAACCGCACCAGGCTTTGTTGAAAAGGACGAACATGAGCAGGAAGGTGATGAAGCCTGTCAGGAGCCCGATACCCCTGCCGCTGAAAAGCTGGCTGAGGGGCATGTTCAACTGGTGCTGGAGCGGATAAAGATAACAGGTCCCTCCCCTCGTCTCGACAAAAGGACACGCAAAGGCCGGTATATAGTTTGAGCCGAAATCAATGGCCAGGTACCCGCCGTAGATGAGCAGGCCGAAGGCAAAGAGCTGGAAGTGGAACCTGAAACGGCTGATGTCGGAATTGTTGATCGCCTGCCTAAGCCTTTTCATCGAGGTCCGCCTCTCTGTACCGTCTTTTACGCCTTTCCCTGTGGAGAAAAATGCCGAATCCGGTGACACACGCGAAGACGGTTGCCACGGATATGCCGTAGGCGTAGGAAGTATATTCATTCCTCTGCGGATTGTATTTCCACGGGAAAGTTGTTATCAGCCTTACCTTATTATATTGATTGCCGGAGTACTCACCGCTTTCGGCAAGTTCGTATTCCGCGGTTACCAGAAAATTGCCCCTCTTCCTGCTGTTGAAATCATCCCAGCTTTCTGGGTAGTAGTCCCTGATGAGCTGGAACGTGCCTTTTCCTCTTGAGTCTGTTTTCAGTTCCTTTGTCCATCCTGTCTGGGTACTGACCTTTACCTTTGCCCCTTCAACCGCCTTGCCTTCATGAAGGACAGTGAATGTCAGTGTGTCGCCTGACATGGTCTTTGTATGGAAATAGCCGTCCCATAGTCCCCCGGCTGTTATTTCGAGCGGGATCTCATTGATGGATTTGGGAGTCAGCCGTTCAGTATCGTATTTGTATTTATGCCCCCAGTCGCAGCTGTGGTTTATCATGTTCATCTTTGCGACCTTCAGAAGAAGGGTTTGGTCAACAACTTCCCTGTCAACAATATAGACGTTGAAGACGCCGTCCATCGAACTGTCGAGAGGCCGCGTGTCGAAGGTGACGCTCCAGCCGTCTTCGCCGTGCGACAGGGTTCCCTTTGTCATGGTGCCGTCGGGCCGCAGTACGTATGCTGCCGCGTTATCGGATATCGCATGGGTATTCAGATAGAATTTTTTGACGGGTGCCGCTCTATGCTCCGAGTGGCCCTGTTCTCCTCCACGGCTTTTGCCATGGCTGTGGCCCCGGGGAGGAGATTCGGAGAGAAATATTTCCTCGCCGGAGCCTGCAGACGCAGGCTGTGAGCACGCAACTGTCATGAGAACTATCACTAACACTATCAGGGGATGATTCTTCATGCTTATTTGCCTCATCGGCAGGCATCCTTTGGATGCCTGCCGTTATCGTAAAAAAGAGTTTTTTTTACGGGTGAAATACGCCTAAAATTTGTACGTCACTCTTGCCATCATGCTGAACGGCGCACCGGGACGGTATTTATAAGGGTCCCGGGGATTTGTTATATCTTTTGTCACTTCCATCGCGTACCGCTTGTCGAAGATATTGTAGACATCGAGTGTGATATCGAGGTTTTTCTTTTCGTATCCGATGAGCGCGTTTGTCAGGAAGTCATATCCTCCGTACTTTTCCGTGTTTGCGTTATCCATGTAATATTCGCCCCAGGTGTTTGCATCCACCTTGAACTTGAGACCTGAGGGATGCTTGTAATAGACGAAAAGACTGTACTGATGCTTCGGGATGTAGGGGAACTTGTTTCCGCTCCAGTCGTAGGTGGTCCCTCTTAATACCTCGGTGAACTCCTTGAACTCAAAGTCGCTGTAGGTGTAGGTGCCGCCTGCGAAAAGACCATCGATGATCTGGAACTTTCCGGAAAGCTCTATGCCCTTCTTTTCCGATTCACCGGCATTGCTGTAGACAGATTCATCTCCGATCCTCGTCTGTACGATCTCGTCATCCACCTGCATATAGAAGACCGAGAGGTCGATGCTGTGGCCTCCGGCAAAACGCGCCTTCAGGCCTGTTTCATAGTTGTAGACCGTCAGCGCTTTAAGGTCCGGATTGGCACTCAACTCTGAACCCTGGGGGGTCTGAAATCCCGTCGAGATATTTCCGTATAGATTCACAATATCGTTCAGGCTGTAGACTACCCCTAGTCTCGGGCTAACGGCTTCGAAGGTCTCGTCTCTTTTGGTAGTTTCAACGAGGGGAAGATAAGTGCCTGCAGTGTAGTCATAATCTATGTAAGTCTGGGTGTCGATATCAAACGTAACCTGGTCATAGCGCACCCCGAGGTCAATGATCCACTTTTGAGAAGGACGCAGAGACTCCTGAACAAAGATGCCCCATTTCGTTGTCGTGTCGTCACTGGTCTCCGCAAGCAGGCCCTTTTTATCCGAAAGGGTATACGCAATTCTTCCACGAGAACTGACATAATCACGGTAAGTATATTTCTCACTGTCCCCTGTATCAATCTGGCCGGTCAGCCCTGCTATCAGCGTGCCGTCCATCCCCGCAATCTCATGCTTCATGTCGGCCTGCAGGTCAGCACCGTACACATCAGAGCCCCCGTCGTTGATAAGGCCGGTGACCGGATGGTAATGGTTCCAGGTCTGGAAATAGACGAGCGGCTTCAGGGTGAATTTGCCGACCTCTTTTTCCATTTTGATGTTCGTGGAAAAGACCTTGCTGTACCTTCCCGAATGCCTCCACACTTCCGTGGTGCGCTGGGTTATGTCTTCTTTGAACTGCTCTTTTGTCAGACCGCCCGGAAGCTGGAGGTCTGCCTCCGTATAATTGACGGACGCCTCCACCGTGGAGTTATCAGAGAAAAGATGGCCGACCTTCAGCGTGGCCTGGTCTGTGCTGAATTCATTCCATTCTCTCCACGAGTCTGTAGAACGCCGGCTGCCCGAGAAGGTGACGAACGTGTTGTTGATGCTCGTCCCCAGGTTGAGGTTGTACATCTGGGTCTTGTCGCTTCCGTATCCTATGGTCAGGCTCTTCCGCTCCTCAAAGGGGTTTTTTGTAATGATGTTTATCACTCCGCCTGCCGCATTCGCCCCGTAGAGTGTAGAGTTGGGACCTTTCACAACATCGATGCTTTCGACAAGCTGCGAATCAACAAAATCGAGCCGTGACATGCCGTCGGGATCTGTTATCGGAACTCCATCGAGAAGGATCATGATCTCCCTGACGCCGTAGCGTGCCTTCAACCCTGCGCCCCGGATGATCAGCCTCGAGTCGTATCCGCCGTTCTTCGTCTCCGACTGGACACCTGAAATGCCGGTGAGCGCCTCTTTGAGGTTGAACATCCTCGTGTTTTTTATGTCTTCTTTTGTTACTGTATTGGTACCGGCCGGGATTTCCTTCGTGGTCCTCTCCGTCCGTGTTGCGGTCACATTTATTTCTTCGAGTTCTTTTGCAACCGGGTCATCACTGGCTGATGCGCCGCCGAAAGATAATAGTAGAATCAAAACTGCCAAAGAAAGATGTTTCATGCATCCCCCCCTTTTTCTTTTTTTTGGATGCCTTTAAGATTCCGTCGTCCAGGCGTCTTGTTGATTACGGACGGGCGTGAGAATCTCACGCCCGTCCGTAATGGCAATAAACGTATTATTAAGCCTTTTTAGCCGGAGGCGTAGGAACGTTGGTTCCATGGCAATCCGTACAGTTGCTTTGTGCAGGGATGTTGAATGATTTCGCCGGAAGTACGCCCTTGGTTTGATACTTTCCGTCATGCCATTCGTTCAACAGCTCTACAAGATGATACGCCACGCTCGCTGTAACGCGTGCGCATCTGTCTTTTCTCTCCGGGCTGCCCAGCGGTTTGTCCGCAGCCTTCATCCACTTGCCCACTGAAACATGGCAGAGCGGTGAATTGCTTGTGGTTTTCGGAAGTTCACCAGGTACTTTTGGATTTTTGGGAGTATAGACCGGCATCGCCGCGTCTGAATACCACTGCATCATTTCGCTTCCCATAAGCATGCCGTCCTTGGAAACGCCTTCAATGCTTGGGCCTATTATCAGATTTGTCACGACGTTCGCCCCTGAATTCGAACCGCATACCGTCCCCCACGCGGACATGCCGCCTTCGAGGAACTTGAAGGCGTCCACAGGGAAGGACTTGTAGGGCTCGCCCACCTTTTCCGCAAGCTGGGTGAAAATGCTGCTGATGACGGCGCCGCCGCAGAACAACCTGTACCATTCCTTATAGGCAAGCTCAGCTGTTTCCGCAGGGTCGAGCTTCACATACGGCCATGGCCATTTTTTTGCGTCTGCTTCCTTTGCATCAGCCTTTGAGAGAAACCCCAGTCCGCCTGCTGTCAGGGCCGCGATTCCTGCGACACCTGCTGCGCCTTTGAGAAGTCCTCTTCTTGAAA
>JAOUFP010000141.1 GCA_029858145.1 Nitrospirota bacterium
ATGGTAAAACCTCCTTTTCTTAAGTGTACTGTGATCAGAAGGTCAAATCAAAATAAAAAATGACGTGTCTGAAAAATTGCCTGAGTGCGTGTCAATCGGTATAAGTATTTGACAAAACAGACTATGAACTAGCCCCTTTAAACCGATCCAGGAGTAAAATAGCAAACTGGGCGAAAAATTATAGGAGGCAGGTCAACGTTCACTTTACTCTATCCAGAACTTGCAGCTCCATCGCAAGCATGAGCGCCTTTCGGTATTCCTCCTCAGCGTTCTTCCTGGCTTCGCCGTCTCCTTCATTTGCCTTACGGCTAAAAACCCGTGATTTCTCAACAGTCGCAGCGACTTGTTCATTCATAACAGACAGAGCATCCTGTCTGGCAAGGATTCTATGCGTAATCCCTGAAGAAATTCGGCTGCCGTCGTTTCTATGATGCTAAAGAAAGAGTTTTGGGATTCGATTCTTAACCTTCCCACTATACCCGGTCTGAGATATTGGATGTAACAGTCAGAAAATGATAGATAATCAGAAAATGCCAGTCAGAAATTGAATAGAATAAAATTTAAGTTTATTCCATCATTCAGTTTTTCTTTATTTAACAGCAAGTTTCCATAATTCTAAGAGTTGGCCTGCTTTGTGCTTATTAATTGAACATAATAAATCTGAACTTAAGTCTTTTGCTGAGATAGAAGATGATGAAAAATGTACTAATAGTAGACGACGAAAAACCTTTTCTTCTGAGCCTGATGGGAGGGCTTGAAGCCTATGCAACAGACTTCAATGTCATCACGGCATTAAATGGAAAGTATGCTGTAGACATTTTAAAAACTATGCACATAGACTTGGTATTGACTGATATAAAGATGCCTGAAATGGACGGCTTGGAATTGTTGTCCTATATGAGCAAGGAATACCCTAACATCCCCGTTATTGTCATGACAGCCTTTGGTACAACAGAAATTGAAGACAATATCAGTGCCCTTGGAGCAGTCAAATATCTTGAAAAACCAATAAATTTAAGCCTGCTGATAGAAAAGATTCTGGAAGTATTGGAAAGTCAGCCGGGTGGAAGTATTCGCGGCATCACCCTTCCCGCTTTCTTGCAGTTGGTTGAAGCGGAAAAAAACACCTGCTGTCTTAAGATAACATCCCGAGGTAAAACAGGGTATATGTATTTTTTTAATGGAACACCGGTTGATGCAAAAACACAAAAATTGCATGGAAAGGAAGCAGCATATGACATAGTTTGCTGGGAAAATCCCACAATAGAGATCAAGCATTTCTCCTCGAAAAAAAAGAATACGATAGGAACAAGCCTGACACACCTTTTAATGGAAGGATTCAGGATTAATGATGAAAAAAAGAAAACCTCGGAAGGAAAGGAGGAAGCAGGGAAAGACGAAGAGGAAGCGTTAGTATTCGATGAAGTTTCAATAACCGAACGCAGTGACGTTCAAAACCCAAAGGAGAATGATTTTATGTCGGCACAGGAAACATTGAAAGAATTGGCAACTATCGAAGGGTTTGCAGGGGCCGGGTGCTTTACTCCGACAGGAGAGACCCTGTCAATTTTCTCGACGGATATTGACAACATTAAAGAGATCGGGATTCTCGCAAATAATGTTCTTATGAATGCGCAGAAAGCGTCCCTTGAAATGGGGACAGGGAGAGGCCAGTTGGTGCACATCCAAACCGAATCAGGCTGCCAGATTATTGTCCGTTGCCTCAATGAAGGTACCGATCCCCTGAAGTCGCAGCCGGGCAAGGCTCATATTCATCTTGTCCTTGTCCTGAAAAACGATTCGAGTCTGGGAATGGCAAAAATGAAGGTGGCATCAGTTGCTGAAAAGCTTGCCTCGGATTTCAGAATGTAGTGACGGCAAAGACGGCAGGTCAAGACAGAGAGGGATAACAGAAACTGCTATCTCTCTCTTTTGTGCATTAATCCAAAGATCTTGATTTTCTTCTTCAGGGTATTGAGGGATATACCCAATACTTTTGCAGTTCTCGTGAAGTTGCCCCCGCACTTATTAAAAACAAAATTTATGTAATCCCTTTCTATTTCCCTAAGAGGTACGGGCTCTTCAGAGTAAACCGGTCCCCGAAAATCGATGTCGGGAGAAAAGACCTGCTTCTCATTCTTCTGCAAAAGCTCTGAAGGACGGGGATTGTTCTTGTGAAGAATCAGAGACCTTTCAATGATATTTCGCAATTCCCTCACGTTTCCGGGCCAATCATATTTCATCAGCTTTTCAAGTTCATCGTCAGGCAGTACGACTGAACCAACATTTGAAATGTCCGAGATGAAATGAGTCGAGAGAACAGGTATATCATCGCGCCTTTCCCGAAGGGGCGGCATATGAATCCGCATAACGCCGATGCGATAGTAGAGGTCCTGTCGAAATGTCTCGTTTTTTATCGCGGTTTCGATATCTGTGTTTGTGGCCGTAATAATCCTTACATTGACCGGGATCGCAACTTCACCACCCAATCTCCGAATTCGCATATCATCCAGCACCCCGAGCAGCTTTGACTGGAGATTCAGCGGCATGGCTCCTATCTCATCCAAAAAAAGGGTGCCTCCCTCCGCCATTTCGAAGATACCTTTGCGCATTTTTAGGGCCCCGGTAAAAGCCCCTTTTTCACAGCCGAACAACTCAGCTTCAATAAGGTTTTCCGGTATCGCCGCGCAGTTGATACTTACAAAAGGTGAGTTTTGATATGGGCCGCTGTAATGGATGAATCTAGCGCCTACATTTTTGCCTGTGCCGGTCTCACCGGTAATGAGCACGGGGACATCTACCGAAGAAGCAATATTCATGAGTTCGCGCACCTGAGAAATACTTTCGGAGGCGCCTATAAAAACCGCGTCTGCGCTCTCTTTGGTGCTTTTATAGCTCTGGAACTGCTCGACACGCTCAAGGTCGAGTGTTCTTAGTGTCCTTTCTACCGCAAGTTGCAGTTCTTCCAGATCAAAGGGTTTGGAGATATAATCATATGCCCCGGCTTTAAGCGCGTTAACCGCACTGTCAAAGCTTGGATATGCTGAAATGAAAATAATTTTTGTCTGGTCATTTTGGGCGAGAATAGACGGGCACAAGGTATACCCTTCGCCATCGGGCAGCTTTTGATCCAGCAAAACAATATCTATTTTATGAGTCGTGCAGAGGGAAATACCTTTTTTGCAGTCATGGGCTGTAAAAACGGCTAATTCGTCGCTGGCGAGAAAAGTTTTGACTACTTCACAAAGAGTCCTGTCATCGTCGATGATTAAAAGGGCCTTTTGAGCTTTACGGTGCGTCATGTATATATCGTGGAATAGAAATCGTCACCGTTGTCCCTATATTTTCGAGACTTGTGACATCCAGCAAACAGTTCATGCTTGCCAGCATTTTTTTTGAAACAACCAGACCAAGGCCGGTCCCGGTAGATTTGGTAGTATAGAAGGCCCTGAAAAGGTTTTTCATTTCATTTTTGGGTATACCGCACCCGTTATCAATAATGTCTATCTTTATACTACCAGGAAGTTTCCGGGCGGAAATCACTATTGAAGGGGCATTTCTCCCTTTTACAGCATCGGCTGCGTTTGTCAGGATGTTCAGCATAACCTGCTGGAGCGCTCGCGGGTCTACAAATCCCCAGACTTCGTCTGCAATATCAGCGATATCAAGCTCAAGTGGCAAACCTTCGCTTTCAAAATCGGTGGATACGAGCGAAACAACATTACGGAGGAAAGAAACAATATGGACCGGTCCAAGCCTGGGCTTCTCAAACAAGTTAAAGTTCTTAAGAGATTCCAGGAGATGTTCAATTCTGTTAACCTGGTCAGCCGCCCGGGTAAGGTATTCAAGGTTGGTCTGAAGGGAGAACTTCTCATAACTCCTCAGCAGGACATCAATAGTAATTCTGAGGGAATTCAGAGGGTTGCCGATCTCATGCCTTATCCCGGAAACGATATATCCCAAATGGTTCATCGTCTCAACAGCCATTGCGATGGATTCAAGTTTATTCCGTTCCGTAATATCCTGGACAAACACCCAGACATAATTTTTTGCAATAGAGTAGGCAGTATAGCCCAAAATTTTATCCCCGTGATTAATGGAATGTTTTATCGGAATAGAGGATTCAATCAAATCATCACAGTTGAAACCACATAAGCAGCAGAATGTCTCATAGCTGATTGGCTTGATGGAACTTTTGCCTATGTTAAATATTCTTTCTGCATGATTGTTCTTAAAAATAATAGCTTTTTTTGAAATATCAAGAACAATAATCCCAACATCTACGTTGGTTAGGATCTCCGAAAAGATACAAATTCCAGGACATGCCATTTTGCTGATCGGACATGTATTATCCTCATTTTTATGTCTGCAGATCGGAATCGCGTTTACCGGATTTTCCTGGTCTTTGTTCATAACAGCTCTTGCCGAAGATTAAATAATTTTTATAATAATAAATTATAACATTTTATGAGATTGAACTGGTTATTTGGGGTATAATCAGGAAGTGTATATATAGCAAAAAGGCGGTGTATCCTTGAAGAAGGGTATAACTGACAATCTGGCGTGATGTAATGTTTTGAACGGTAATTGTTATTCAAGACAATCTGGTCTAGGCGTAGTCCCCATATCTTTCAAAAATTCTCGAAGGCTAATTCATCAACAGTTATCTTCTAATCAGCGACTGATGACGTGTCATTCCCCCTTTCACATAAGGCACTTTCTTATGCAGGCCGAAATAAGCATTCAATAATACGTAAGATCAAGAATCTGTTATTGTATTCTCAATTATGTTCACACTATACTAAGTTCCATGGAAAATATATTTATTATATTTTCCATATGTCTTTCCCTTTTGGCCGGTTGCAAGAGTAAAGAACCGGCTCCCCCCTCCCAAAAAACAGGCAGACAGCAGGGTGCTTGTGATCGGGTTCATTCCCGAGCAGAATATTTTCAGGCAGATGGAGAGATACAAACCCTTAGCAGATTACATTCGCAATAAGACCGGATACAAAATCGAACTCGTCGTTCTCCCCCGGTACGGAAACATCATCGACAATTTCATCTCGAAGAACATGGACGGTGCGTTCTTCGGAAGTTTCACATATACCCTTGCCCACGCAAAAATGGGCGTCGAGGTCATCGCAAGGCCTGAAAACCCCGAGGGCGTTTCCACATACCACGGACTCATTTTTGTCCGCAAGGACAGCGGCATCAGGACCGCGAAGGACATGAAGGGAAAAAGGTTTGCGTTTGTGGACAAGGCGATTACCGGCGACTACCTGCTTCCTCTCGATTACTTCTACGAGAATAACATCAAAGATTACAAGACTTATTTCCGTGAGACCTATTTTACGGGCACCCACGAGGACACAATTCATGACGTGCTCGAAGGAAAGGCAGACGTTGGCGCGGCGAAAAACACCATCTATAACAAACTTGAAGCTGCCGACCCGCGAGTAAAAGAAAACCTCCTCATATTGAAAAGGTCACCTGAAGTCCCGGAAAACGCTCTTGCACTGAGAAAAGACATCGATGAGACTGTCAGAATGAAGCTGAAGGAGGTGCTCCTGGACATGAATAATCAACCAGAAGGGGAAGCCATCCTGAAAAAATTCGGAGCGAGGCGTTTTATCGAGACTACCAATGACGATTATGAGCCCGTTGTCAGGTGCTGCGAACATATCCATCCCGATCTTGCAACGTACGACTATATGAACGACTAAAACGGATCATTGCCGGAATAAAAATATTCCCTCACGGCTGATATTATGCTCATTTCCTTCGGTTATCCGCCATAAATTCATTTTTTAATAACTAAAGGAGTCAACTATTATGCATATCACCCCTTGCTTGATAAGTTGTTCTGCTTAATAACATCGAGAAGATAACTCGAATCAGTTTATGGGCTGTTGCAAGGATCGCTTTTTGAACGGTAGTCCTTCCTCCGTTTGAAGTAGTAGACCCTGAAGATGTTATTTTGCCTGACTACGCACGTAGTCATGAGATAGATAAGGTGTCTCAGATGCCTGTTGCCCCGCATCGATATTCTACTTGATCCCTCGAACTTACCGGACTGGTGAATCGACGGATTAAGCCCTGCAAAAGAGATCAGATGCTTATACGAAGGGAAGTCCTTATAGTTACCAACTTCAGCGAGAAATGCAGATGCCGTGGTATTGCCAATCCCTCCTATGGAAGTAATGATCTCAATGTCTTCGATCATCAGCGCCTCACATGCCACAAGAAGGGCCTTGGCGATCTTTTCCCGCTTTTCGATAAGGTGTTCCAGCGTGGCGATCTTCTCGGGAATGAGAAGTTCCCTGGCAATACTATCACCCGTGACGGATCTCCGTGCAAACGTCACGAAGTCCTCTGCATAGAACGACGCTGTCTTTCGCCCGTCATAATGAGTCAGAGCCCGTTGAACTGCCTTGATGTCTGCAGCCCTGATCATGCGCCCCGAAGGAAACTGTTTAAGAAAGTCCCTCGTGGTCTCGGAAAAGACATTGCAGCGTGTTTCAAGCTCGGGGAAGGTGATCTGCCGCATCCGCTTTCTCCCACCAGGGCCATTACCCTGTCATTTTGGATTGTAAAACTGACACCGTGAACCGCCTTTACCGCGTCTTCCCGCGCGCCGGTACCTTTTTCGTTTCGAAATATTTTGCTAAAGATTCGACTCTCAGTAATTCCATTAAATCTCTTTCACCCTTACGCAAACGCCTTGCACAGCCTGCTGTTTGCATCTGCTGCCTCTCGTTGTTTAAAGCGACGTCTGACGCGCGGGCAGTCGCTGTTTTTCAGCAGATATGAAAATGAGCGCAACCAATTGATAACACAGGGGAAACTTCCTTTCATTGACTTGAAAACCTCCATAAGTTAATATTTCTGTATGCATTCTCACGCGGATTACGTGTCCCTCCATCTGCACACTGAATACAGTCTCCTGGACGGTGCGATCAGAATAAAAGAATTGGTGGAGCGGGCGAAAGAATTTAAAATGCCTGCGGTCACCATGACTGATCACGGCTGCCTTTTCGGGGCCGTAGATTTTTACAAACAGGTGACGAAGGCGGGCATCAAGCCGATCATCGGCTGCGAGCTCTATGTCGCGCCCGGGAGCCGTTTTGACAGGGGCGGCACCGAC
>JAOUFP010000142.1 GCA_029858145.1 Nitrospirota bacterium
CATTGGAAGCACTCGGGCTGCCAGATGAGACCTATGATGCGGTCATACTTAACCACGTTATCGAACATGTTCATGATCCTGTTCAGCTCCTGACAGAGTGCCGCCGAGTGATGAAGCCAGACGGTTTGTTGACTGCGGTTACGCCGAATGCGTCAAGCTATGGGCACAGTTATTTTCTTTCCCGGTGGAGGGGCTTGGAGCCACCACGGCATTTACACCTTCTTTCACCGTCTAACTTGCAGAAAATTGCGGAAAAGGCCGGCTTTTCCACGATTAAAATATGGACGACTGCTGCCAAGGCAGAAACGTTTGCCCGCGGCAGTCTGCAACTTCGCTCCCGGAAACATCCTCAGGGGAGGAATTCAACTGATTTGTGGACAGAAGTTCAGGCGATGCTTTTTCAAGTCAGGGCGTGGGCGGTACACAGGTGCAGGCCTTTGACGGGTGAGGAATGCGTGCTGAAGGCCTCTAAACAAGATTGACGGGGGATCTTGCATTTATGATAAAAATACTTTTTTTGATTCAGGACGAAAAGATGCCAAGTAGCAGGGTAAGGGTACTCAACCTTTTACCGGAACTCGAAAAAGAGGGAATTCATGCCCATGTGATGAAGTATCCCAAGAAAATAGGAGGAAAGATTGGCCTTATGAGCAAGTGCAGGCAGTTTGATATTACGTTTCTCCAGAAAAAAATGCCTTCACTATTTGATGTTATTCTTCTGAGAAGGTTCTCCCGCAAGCTTGTTTACGATTTTGATGACGCCATTTATTACCGGCATGATGCTCAGGAAGTTCTGGAAAGCGCCACCCGGTATCAGAAATTCAATTTTTTGGTTAAACGGGTGGACCTTGTCATCGCCGGTAACAGAGTGCTTGCGAATTATTCGCGGCAATGCAATGAAAATATAGCAATAATCCCTTCAGCCGTGGAAACAAGGAATATTCCGCAGAAAGACTATGGGTTCACTTCGGAAAAGATTGTCATCGGGTGGGTAGGGGGAGAAGTAAACCTTCACCACTTAAGAGAATTGTCTTCCGTGTTTCAGAGGCTTTCAAAGGAATATCCCATTGAGCTGAGAATCCTCAGCAATAAGACTGTTGATATCCCGGCAGTCGATGTGAAATTTATCCCCTGGGCGCTGGATAGCCAGGAAAGAGAAATCGCGCTTTTTGATATCGGGGTCATGCCGCTGCCCCTGAACAGGCACTCGGAAGGCAAATGCGGTTACAAGGCGCTTCAGTATATGGCTGCTGCCGTCCCGCCTGTTGTGTCTGATGTGGGCGTCAACAGGGATATCGTGGAGCATGGAAAAGAAGGGTTCGTTGCGAAAACAAATGACGAGTTTTATGAAGCGCTGAAGATTCTCATTGAGAACCGCCCTCTCCGGCAGGAGATGGGAACCAAGGCGCGTCAGAAGGTGGAGACCCTTTACTCTGTAGAGGTGGTGGGAAGACATCTGGCGGAAACGCTGAAAAGGGCGGTGCAATCAGATTCCACGGAGAACACTAAACCCTCTTCTTAGCTGCATATGTCCTGATTACCTTCTCCAGCAATTGTGAATGACCTCGTTTCCCGAGATATCGTTCTGTCAGCCTGTCTCTCATATCCTGTTTAAGCTGATAGTTTTTGGGAGGAACGAGAAATCTGGCGAAATCCCTGCCCTGTGCCAGGACTGAAGAGGTCTTTCTGAGGGAATCAAGGTCTATCAGCGCAATGTCATGATCACGGCCGCGCATGCAGAGAAAGTTGGACCACTTGAGATCCCCGTGGATAAAGCCTGCGTTATGAAGGTTTGCTATCGCATCGACGCACTTGAATAAAATTGAATGGAGATCGTCAGGTAGTTTTTCCACAAAGCCGAGATTGCCTACCGAAAAAACCGCGTCAATCCATCGTGTGACAACATAGGTCTTCGTAGTAAACAGAAATGTCTTAATCTCCACCATAAGAACCGGCTCGGGAACAAAGACCCCGTTTCTCACAATAGCGTCATGGAATTTCCAGGTCTTTTCTCCTCGTGACAAGCGGAAAGGAGACAAGGCAACCCTCCGCAGGTCCCATCTGTATTCATGCAGGCAAAGGTCTCCCCATGGCGCAATATTTACTCTCAGGGTGCGCTTGATTTCAGACCGGTGCGTAATCTCCTTTATTATTTCTGACGGAGATGCTGCCGCCCTTTCAATTCTTGACAATAAATCGACGGGATTCTGATTTCGGACCTCCGGCCTGGTAAAGCAGACCACCTTGCGCACATAATTAAAGTTCATTATGGTTTTTTACTTCAGCTGTCCTTATAGTACTGCGTTTTTTTCGGGGAAAAAGGGCTGACTCTTATTCCACGCGCTGTGCGGAATTGACAGGCAAACAGGTGAGTATCCGGTGCTCACTGTTCAAGGATCAGAATCAGACAAATATTTATTGCATCGCTGCCCTTTATCGGCAGGTGATTTTCAGACACATTTCCCATGCTGAATGGTCGACTACCCTAAATTACCATACGGAAAATTGTTATTTCGCATTCGCAAAGACTAACATGTGAAGAGGAAATTATCAAGGCGAAAGCGATGATTTCACGTGATGCAGCGCAGCCGGAACAAGAGGCGCGAAAAGCGCGAAAAAGGCCCCGAAAGATATAATTTTTTTCATTTTATCTGCTATCATAATGATGTTTTGTCTCTATTAAAAAAAACTGCTCAAAAAGATTAAAAGTGAAGGTAGCCATCATAAAAAGCAATTATACGCCGTTCGGCGGAGGTGAGAAATACACGACCAGGCTGATCAGGGCATTTGCGGCCAGGGGGGACAGCGTTGATGTCCTCACTGCGGTGAAAGGGGAATGGGACGCTTTTGACAATAACGTCAGATGGGTGCGTCTCCGACAGATTCCGTACAACAATCTTCTCAGGTTGATCAGTTTCAACTCCTCTGTCAACAGCCACCTGGAAACGCATTCTTACGACTGCGTGCTCGGCATGGACCGCACAGAGGCACAGACCCATCTCAGGGCAGGAGGCGGCTGTCATGCCGCGTGGCTCCGGCGGAGATGCGCTGAGGCGTCGATGCTCCGGTGCCTCAGCTTCAGACTGAACCCTTTTCACCGAAGTACGCTTGCACTGGAAAGAAGGGCATTCCTGTCTCCGGGCCTAAGGAAAATTATCTGCAATTCCCACCTCGTCAGGAAGGAGATAGAAGAATTATATCCTGCTGTTTCGCGGAAGCTTATGGTGATACACAATGGTGTTGAGTGGCACGAGTTTTCGGAGCCGTTTATTCAGGCCGGAACTCGGAGGGACAGCATTCGCAGCTACCTTGACCTGCAGAGGGGAAAGTTCTATTTCCTCTTCGTCGGCAGCGGCTATGAAAGAAAGGGTCTTGGAAAAACAATCTCTGCTCTTTCCCTTTTGCCGGATGCGGCTGAGCTGATTGTGGTAGGTAAGGATAAAAAGGAGGGGCAGTACCGGGATATGGCCAAAAAGAAGGGACTTTCGCAGAGGGTCCATTTTTTTGGTCCGAGAAAAGAGGTCATTCCCTTTTACCAGGCGGCAGATGCCTTCGTGCTTCCCACCCTGTATGATCCCTTCTCAAACGCCTCTCTTGAGGCCCTGGCTATGGGACTCTTTACCGTTACGAGTGATGCCAACGGCTGCGCTGAAGTCTTCAGGGAAGGAACTGGAGCGGTCATCCCTGCCCCTTGCACGCCCGGGGCTGTCGCCGCCGCGATGAAGACGGCCCTTGAGCCGCACCTTTCAGGAGAAGAAATCCGTGAATCAGTGAGGCATCTCGATTTCGAAAATCAGCTGAAGAAGCTGGTTGATGTGTGTACCGGTGATGTTGGGTAGCGGGGAAAATTCATGAACTGGCTTCCTCTGAGGGACAGGTCACACAGCGACAGGGTCATTCTTTTGCTGCTGTGGGTGCTGGTGCTGCTGTGGGTACGCCCCTGGAGCGGAGATTTGCGGAGCGATCCGCTCACCTATGCCTGTGTCTCGAAGGATATGGTCGAGAATAATCACTGGTTGTCGCCTGAACTGAACGGTGAACCTTATATCAACAAGCCGCCTTTCTATTTCTGGCTTGTTGCCGTTTCATTCAAGCTCTTCGGGGTGCAGTTCTATGCCGCCAAAATACCCTCCCTCGTCTTTGCCACGCTTGACGTCTTGCTGGTCTACTGGGTCGTTTTCCGGTGGACCCGAAATTATGACACCGCCTTTTTCTCGTCCTTTTCCTTTCTCGCAACCCGCTGGATCGTGAGAAATTTTGCCGCGAACAGGCCGGAAAGCCTTCTTGTCCTTTCTCTGCTTCTCGGGTGCTATGCCGTGGTCCTGATCAACGAGCGAAAGACGGCAGGGCCTTATCTCTTTGGTCTGTCGTGTGCCCTTGCCTTCATGACAAAGCTTTTCTTCGCGGCCTTTCTGCCGATTGCCCTCCTTTTGTTCGGGCTTTTGAACAAGCGCCTCCTTCAGTGGCTCCGGTGGAAGCATTTTTATATGGGCATTCTCGCCGGCATTGCCGTCAGCGCGGCATGGGGGCTCTATTTTGATGCACAGCATCCCGGGTATTTCGGTTATATCCTGAAGACCCAGACAATGCTGAGGGTTGTGGAAGGGCTTGACGTAAACAAAGACCCGCTCATGTATCTGAAGGAGATGCTTAAGTACTATCATCCCTGGCTCCTCTTCCTGATTTTGGGGATTCCGGTACTGTGGCGCGGTTGGAGGACCAACGAATATTATGTATTCGTTTCCGCAGCTGTTCTCGTCATATTCCTTCCGATCCAGATTGCTCAGGGAAAGGCCGACAGGTATCTTACTATTCTCACCCCCTTTATTTCCTTTATCGCCGCCCTGGGTGTTGGCCGCTTTGCGAAGGCTGCGGTGGTCATTAAGGGGGTTGCGCGATACGCTGTCGTTCCTCTCTTTCTGGTCTTCTGGCTGATACCAGTCAGGGTGAATCCCGAGAAATATCATGTCCTGCACCTTGCCGAACAGCTGAGTTCCGGGAAGCGGGTCGACTATACCAGTTTGTTTGCCTTTCTCAATACCAAAGGAATCCGGGATCGCGGCCATCTGCAGTTCGTTGAATGGACGCCTTCGGAACCCGGCAGTGAATACCGGCAGATATTTTATTTCTATCTGGCTGGCTCCTTTGTTCATTGGGACCAGGCGGCGATGAATGAATGGGCGGAACTGGGTGGTGCGCCCGTTGTTCTCCTTACCCGGTCGGATGCGGTCGGCGAACTCCCGCGGGACAGAATCGCCTGGGTGGAACTGAAGGCAGACAAATATCATGCCCTGCTGACAGGGACTCCGCGATGACGGACGCTATCGGCCGGAAGGGGATGCTTCTCCTGTTCCTATTTTCGCTGGTGCTGAATCTTCCCTACATCAACGTAAGAGAATTTCAGGGTGAAGAAGGCAGGCGTGTCAATATCGCTGCCACGATGCTTCAGACCGGCGACTGGGTCATCCCGCATGTTGAGGGTGCGATCTATCTAAAGAAGCCGCCTTTTTATAACTGGGTGCTGGCGGCTTTTTTTAAGCTCACCGGCACTGTTTCAGAGGCCGTGGCGCGGATACCGTCCGCACTGGCCGCTTTTTTCTGTGCGGCGGCGCTGAGCCTCTTCTGGAGGCGAAGCGCGGGAAGTTCAGATGCGTGGTTCATTCTGCCCGGTCTTGTGTTTCTGACCTTCCCTGACGTGATGGACAAGGCGGTGCGGGCTGAAATTGACATGACCTTCACCCTCTTCACAGTACTTTCTTTGCTCGCCTGGTTTTATCTGTATGAGGTGAAGCGGAACGAGTCCGCCGCGTGGATCGTCTCCCTCTCCCTCGTCGGTGTCAGTACGCTGACCAAGGGCATCCAGGCGCCTTTTTTTTATTACTGCACTGTCGCTCCCTATCTCCTTTTTTACAGGAGGAACGCCAGGGGGCTTTTCTCCCTTTCTCATCTGCTGGGCATCGTGACCGGAAGTGCGGTTTTTCTGGCGTGGCTTCTTCCTGTTTCTCGGGAAGTAGGGATCAGGTATCTGGGCGACGTTTGGTTGCGGGAAATACTGGTCAGGGGTGAGCCGCTCAGAAAAGGAGGATTTCTGCTGCATTTTGTTGAATTCCCTTTTTCATATCTTATAGCCTATGCGCCATGGGTTGCCTTTCTTCTGTATTTGCCCCGGAGAGAGGGGCTGCAGGGACACCCCATGAAGAGGGATCTCGCATACTTTTGCGCGCTGGGGCTTGTCGTTTCCATACCCCTTTACTGGATGTTGCCTGGGGCAAGACTCCGCTATCTGCTTCCCCTTTCGGGAATGCTCGCACTGCTGATTACGATTGCCATGCAGGAAATCATGGGACGGCCGCGGTTGTCTTCCTGGCTTGAATATTTCATAAAGGCCTTAGGTGCGGCCCTTGCGGCCTCGGTTCTCGCCTCTCCCCTGTGGGGAAGGCGGTTTGATCTCTTTGAAAATGCCTTTTCTGTTGTGCTGATGGCCGGAGTTTTAATTGCCGGCGGTCTGCTGGCCGTCAGGAGAACAGTCGGGAAGGAGTTGATACTGAACTTCCTCGTGACTGTACTCCTCGTAAAGCTCTTTTGGGCTTCCTTTTATTTCCCCTATCACGCGAAATTCTTCAGCCATTACCGGAGTGCCGCGAAAGAGATCAACGAACTGGTTTCTCCCGGCGCGGGTCTGTGCGACTATGGCATTGACAGTCAGCATCTTGTATATTACCTGAAGCGGCCTGTGACATTGGTTAACGCCCTGACACCGGATGCCCTGCAGCAGTGCGATTTTGTTTTTGTGAAGGAGGGCAGTGTGCAGGAACCGTTGCACGGGTTGCATCGTGTCGGAGCGCCGGTCAAGGCGAGGAAAATTTTTCTGGAACTCTATGCGGTGGGCAAACAGGAGCGGCCTTTCCAGGTGCAATGAGAGATTTTTTCCATCAGGAGGTGTTCGTATGATACTGATCGTCGGAGGGGCAGGGTATGTCGGCTCCCACGCCAACAAGTACCTATGCGGCAAGGGATACGGGACAGTCGTCTTCGACAACCTTGTCTATGGCCACCGGTCGTTTGTGAAGTGGGGGGATTTTGTCTTGGGC
>JAOUFP010000143.1 GCA_029858145.1 Nitrospirota bacterium
GGGAGATCGTTTTACCCTGAGGCGCTTCTGTGTGGGCCGTCGTTTGATGCCGGGATCATGGTAAACCCTTCCCGCCTTCTGGAAGAAGAGCTTATGCCGTTTGATGACCTTTCCTATGGCGGACCCTGAGATACTCTTCAGTCCCTTCTCCTGACAGTATTCATCCAAAAGAGGTTTAATCTTCTCCTTGCCCAATTTGGGATAATTTTAGGTGCATCTGTTGACCCGGCACATCTTTCCGTCACGGCAGATTCTTCGCTGAGACAAATTCCCATTTTAAGGCGTAAAAGCACAACCTTCATGCCGACCGTTGCAGGGTCATATCACAGCTTCAGCCTGAGCGCCACGTAAATCCGCCGTTCGTCATACCCCAGCCCTCCCTTGTCGAGCCTGTCCGGCTCAAAGACCATTGGAGGCACATTGGTTTCAAAGACATTCTGGGCGATTAAGCCGATGCTGAAATCGGGAGAGACCTTATAGTTTAACGACACATCGACCACGTGCCGGTCGTTCCGGTAAATGCTGTGTGCTCGTGAAAGGTCAGCTTCGCGATACCGGCTGTTGAAGAGATAATTCAGCCCAAGGCTCAGCTTGTTGTTCTGGAAGTAGGACAGGGTATTCACCTTGATCTGATGCTCCGGGTACCGCACCTGGTCTGCGTTTGAACGAACATATCCATAGCTGATTCTTGCTTCCGTGTTGCTCAGCGGCTGGAATACAACGGCTATCTCTCCGCCCCAGACCTTTACCTTTTCTTTTTCGTTCAAAAAAGATCCCGGAACCACGGGCGGAGGCAGTCCCAACGCATCTTTAATGGACTGAATTTGCTCCGGCGTAAACAGGTCTGTGTCTTTGTAGAAGTTCCAGCTTAACAGGTCCTTAAAAATGTTATAAAAGACATTGCAGTTGACCTTGATCTTTTTTTCAGGAAAGTTTTTCTGGAAATTCAGCTCGTAACTGTCCATTGTCTCTATGTCGAGAGTGGGAAAACTGTAGCCAAGCGATTCCGCCGCATCCTTGTAAACCAGGTTGTAAATGTAATAGCCCGCGTCCGGGGTTCGGAAGCCATGCTGGTAAGAGGCCTTTATGGTCGTATCCGGATCCAGTTCGTATGACGTGGCGATCCGCGGGGAAATGTGTCCCCCGATTTCATCGGGTGTTTTAGGACCATTATATAATTCATTCGACATATCATCGAGATAAACCTTGTCATACCGCAATCCGAACGAGGCGGTCCACTTGTCGGTCAAGCTGATCACGTCTTCAGCGAAGACGCTTGCTTCCTGCCATTCTGTATCCATTGCCGCCAACCCTATTACCGCATCGTCACCAAAGAATTGCCTTTTCTCGAAAAAATGCTTTTGGCCATAGGAAAAGCCGCCGGCCAGTGAATGGCCGTCCCAGCGGGTGGTCCTGTAAATACTTTTTAATTCCCAGTGGTTCTCTGACCCTCCTCTTTTATCTATCAGGCCGGTTGAGGGCACCAGTCCGGGAGAACTTTGGTCAAACCAAAGCATCGAACCTATAAGTTCGATAGAATCGGTATCGCTGATCTCAAAAAGATACTTCGGACGAATCCCGAGCGTCTGCTGGTGAAACCATCCTATCTCAAAGGTCCCGTTTTTGTAAGGGTTGTTTTCATAAGAGAAGAGGTTTAAATTGAATTTATCATGGTTCCAGTACAGTGATAACCGGTAGTTTCCGGGATCGAACCCGTTTGAACGAATATCAAAGGTTTTTGTATACCCGTAGAGCTCATCAGGCTCATAACCTTTCGCACCATACATCCCGCCGTAAAGATAGACATTCTTGCGTTCCCCGTACGAGGCGCCGTAACCGGCTTCAATCTTCCACAATTGTTCAGCAAAACCGTATTCAGAATTAATGAACGCCCCGGGATTGTCTTTCCCGTTCTTGGGGACCAGGTTGATGAACCCGTTCAGTGCGCCACTTCCGTGCAGTATGGCGCCTGGCCCCAGAATCACCTCAACCTGCTTGATATCCCCCAAAAGGGGAGAGAGCAGCCCGCTTGTGTATCCGAAATGAGATCTCTGGTTGATCTGCTGTTCGTCAAGCATGACCATGGTCTTGGCGTTGTTGTCGATGAATATGCCCCGCGTCCCGATCAGCGGTCCGTGCCGTTCATGTCCGCCTGTGGTCATGCCCGGCACCCTCATCGCAATGATATCGTTCAGCGTTCTGGCCGGACTCTGTTCAATCTGTTCAGTGGTAATGACATACGAAAAGCCGGGTGCCTTTCTTGCAACGGCAGGGAAGAAGCTCACAGAGGTCAGTTCCTCCATGTCATAGAACAGCAGCAACTCCTTTAAGGTGACGGCTTCGGGTTCCTCAGGTTCAACAGCAAAGGAAAGTGAAGAGATGGAGAATAATAATGCCAATGTTATGAATAGGATTCTTATCATTTTTATATCTCACCCGCATTAATTAAGGTCTCGATTATTGCCTTGGCAACTTCATGCAATATGCCCATTCATCAGCAGGAAGTTGATGGTAAAAGTTCAATGTTTTCTCGGTTTACACGTACCCCTTTCGGGAACGAGATGGGGATATAAAATAACCATAGCAAACATAGTATTGGTATGCAATAGGGAAAAACGAATAGGGCAGCCTTTGACAGGCTGGTGCAAAAACTCTCAGCTCACATCTTTCCGGGAATAAATCAGGTTGATAACTGGTCGATAAACCAAAAGACCTGGATGCGCTGCACTAAAGCAGCTTCTCTATCTTCCCTTTCGTCTCGGGCTCTGTCCAGTCATATTCGCCGTAGAACTTTTCGACGACCATTCCGTTTCTGTCGATGAGAAAGGTGGTCGGCATCGAGAAGACCCTGTACTGTTTTGCCGCGCCGCGGTCCTCGTCAAAGAGCATTAAGAAATCGACCCTGTTTTTTTCGAGGAAGTCTTTGATGTGGTCGATCGAACGGTCGGTCGAGACAGCGATGATTTCGAGTCCGCGGTGCCTCGACTCGCGATACAGCCTGTTTAAGGCCGGCATCTCAGCCCTGCAGGGAGGGCACCAGGTGGCCCAGAAGTTCAGCAGCACCACCTTTCCCCTGAATGACGAAAGCGTAACAGTCTTCCCGTTGACATCCTTCAGGGTGAAATCCGGCGCCCTGGAATTTACTATGGAATCGCTGTCAATGGGCGATATCGACCTGCCGGACGTATTCCCCGGCGAACTCGGCCCCATTGCGACAAGCAGAAACAGGCAGATGATCAGGAATATTTCTTTCACGTTACCTCTATCATTATGTTACCAGTATTTTGTTTTTTCGTCTGCTCAATTGCAGATCCGGCCAAAAATCTGCCTTCGCGTCAATTGCCTTCGTTCATTGCCCCTCCTGCTTTCTCGTCGACAAATTCCTTCAGGAGCGCGACCGCCTCCGTGATTTCCTCTGTCTGCGGCAGCGTCGAAGATATCCTCCGGATGAAATTCCTTTCCGACGTAAGCCGGAATGAATGCCTGAAATTAAGGCCATACGCCCAGGAAAGCTGCATCAGCTTGAAATCGTTCAGGGTCTTGAGGTCTGAAAGTGAGGCCGAAGTTTTCTTATACAGGCAGGAGAGGACGTTTCTTGAATACCCCGGATCGTCGGGCAGTCCGAGCCCAGCGGCAGAGGCGCGGTCCTCTTCAGCTGCTTCATAGTATTCCGAAAATACCCGCCAGATGTCGATTTTGTCGGCATCCCGTATCAGCCGCAAAAAAAGTATCTTCTGCAGGTCTGCAAGGGAAGGCAGCTCAAACGTATTATGGAACCTGACGGTATTGAGGATCAGCTCCTGTTCATTCACCGGGATACGCGACAGGACATTTTTCTCCACGAGGATCTCAGCCCCGAGTCTTGCGTGATTCACGGAGATGCTGTCAAGGAATGTCCGGTACATTTCATACTGAAGAAATCTGCCGATATCATGGAAGAGGGCCGCTGTTTCGGCGAGCAGGAGTTCGTTTTTGTTCAGACTTTCTGACTGAGCGATGCCGACGATATTTTCGCAGACGAGAAAGGTGTGCCGGATCTTCAGGTCGATATTCCTGCGGTCTTCAGTGTTATCGGTGAAAAAGCCCTGCGTGTATCCTGAGAACCAATCTTTAAATGCTTCCAGGTCCCTTTTGAGCATGGATCATTTCACCTGCAGTTCTTTAGGTTCTGTGGGAAAGCCGGCCTCTACCCACCCGCTCCAGCCCCCCCTGAGCGCGAACACTTTTGCGAAGCCTTTTTGAATGAGTATTTGTGCCATCCAGGCACTCGTGTGTTCGTTCGGTCAATCGCAATAGAGGACGATGGTCTTGTCTTTGGGATATTTTTTTGCCCAGGTTTCCACCTCGAAGTAATCTTCCCATACAGCCCCAGGGATCTTCAGCGTGGCGGACTCCCAGTCGCGTTCGATTCTGACGTCGATTACGACGAGATCAGGCTCGCCGAGCATCGCCTTCAGTTCTTCCCCGGTGATTTTGGGAATGCCTGCTGCGGAAGCAGCAACAGCAATCATCCCCCAAAGGAGAACGGCCATGGGCAGCATACGAAATATCGATTTATAATTGTTTGTCATATGTCCCGCCATAAAAGCAGTGTTGCGTACATTATAAACTATTTCTTTGTTTATTTGCCTTTTTCGGATATATTCAGAGCCTCATGATTCAACAGACATTATCCGGAAGAATCTCCCCTCTCCCCATTTCAGAGTGAAAGACTGCTTCGCCGATTGCGAACATGGGTTCATGGCAGTGCCTTATTTTTCAGGGCAACACAAAAAGAAGCCATCCTGCAGTATGGTATAATTTTCAGGTTATGGAAAACAGCAAGCCCCATATCGTTCCGGCATATGTCGTCTACAGCTTTTTTATGCTCGGTATTGTTTCTGCCGTCGCCTTCAGGGCTATCATAATATTTCAGCACCTGGAGCCGTCCTGGGTGAGACCGGTATGGTATGTCGGCACTTTCGGGTATTTTCTTTTTTTCCTCTACCGCTACCGCATCTCGAGAAAGAGGAAAAACGCGGTGGAGACATTTCAGCTTATAGAAAAGATCAGGGCCAACGCCTGCCTGCAGGATGAAGACCGAGATGTACTCCTCTACCTTCTCTCCTCGATCAGGCGTTCCATGGAAGACATCAATTACGCCATCATCTTTCTGCTTTCTGTTGCGGCGGTCGCTGCAGACCTTGTCCTCAGCTCTATGAAATAATCGGTCGGACCTCGTCGGTGAAACAAAGCTGTCTGCGCCTTTTATTGTTCTTAAAATAATCGCAATATTTTTTTTATGAAATCCCTCCTAACCTCCCTTTACTGACCTGCATGCATTATTCATAAATCTTTCCGGCGGTAAACAAACAACGAAGCAGGAGAAGGCATTGTGAGCGGCTTCATTTTCCGATAGTCCGACAGACTGTTTCCATGAATATCAGGAGGAAAATGCCCCGGAGCAAAGCGGAATGAGCGCCGATGCCTTCTCCTGACTTTGAAATACAACATTTTATGAATAATGCGGACTAAAGGGAGGAATAAATCCCCCCAAATTAAATGAGGGCAGGGGGATTGCCCCCTCTTTGGCAATAACGCCTCCGCCTTCGGTACCCCCTCTTAAGATAAAGAGATGGAAGGGGGAGTTACGATCCCAGGGGTGACGGACGATTTTTTGGATGATATCAGTACTGTTACTATAAACAGATATTCCAATACGTTATGACGAACACGGCAGGCGCAGCAATCAGCACACCGGATACGCTCCTTCGGCGAGTCTGTCACAGAAGGAGGATATGTCCGAGAGCTCTTTATCGAGGATCGCCGCGACATCCCCTGATACGTCTTTCAGCGTTACCCCTTTTTTGAGGAGGATCTGCGCGGTTGCCATCTGCGGTTTGTTGATCGGGGAACCTATCCTGCTCAGGAGCAGCACATAGACCTCCTGTATCCCGTCTGTGTTGGTGAAGATTTTCTCCGCTGTCTTGTGAGCGAGGAGGTTGTATATCTTTCCGACATGGCTTATGGGATTCTTTCCGGCTGCCGCCTCGGTCCCCATCGGCCTGTTCACTGAGATCAGGCCGTTGACGCGGTTTCCCCGCCCCACCTGACCGGAGTCAGCGCCCTCTGCCGATGTGCCGAGCAGCGTCAGGTAGATGCCCCCGAGGCCTCTTCCTTCCCGGTCGAGGGTGTTCAGATGCACGCTGATATTTCTGAAGCTCCTGTATCGCAGAAGAAACCGTTTCATCGCCCTGACCGCGACCTCTTTCCGCTTGAAGTATTCCTTTTCCGATTTTATGAAGACCGATATGAGCGGCATCGCAACGGTGAGGTCGAGATTGCTGCCTGACCTGAGTCCCATCACCTTTATGTCCTCTCCTGTCTCCGGGTATTTTTCCTTGAACGCCTTGGAATTCAGATAACGTTCGAGTCCAAGGACCACTTCCTCGGTAGGCGAAAGAGGATAATATCCGATCAGAGCGGAGGTGTCGTTTGCGCCGCGTACCTCGTCCGGCCTCTGGAAGATGTCGGTAAGTTCTTCAGACCCGGGCGCGAGGACCGTCCTGTACTTTACGTGAATGTCCGGGTCCACAAACCGCAGATGCTGCCTGATCCATTGTCTGGCCGCTTCCGAGGCTATTTCTTTCACAGGGATTTTTTTCCCTCCTGCCGCGAAGGTCGCCCTGTCGCCGATGATGAGCTCCATCGGCTTTATTACCTTCCCGCCTCCGAAGTCGATCTCTGTCTTTCCTGCTGCGAGCAGTCCCTTATCGATATTGTGGTGGAGTATTGCCCCGAAGGTCTTTTTGTATTCCCTGCTGAGGGCGACGGAGATGGATTCCATCAGGGCATCGCACATGAAATCAGGATGCCCGGTTCCTTTTCGCTCCACAATTTCGACCCTCTGGCCGGTGACGGACCTGCCCTTGAATGCTTCCACGACTATCATACCTGCAATTGTAGCAGGAAAGACCGGGGCGGGCAATCATCCGCAAAAGGTCTGAATGCTGTTCAGCGATTCTGTTGTCAACAAATAGATTTGTCCGGTTATGGAGCACATAAACTGTCCGGTCTGCAGCTATTAGATTTTAGGCAGC
>JAOUFP010000144.1 GCA_029858145.1 Nitrospirota bacterium
GCCTCCTCAGCTCTCCTGGCAGCCTCTTCTGCCCTCTTTGCAACCTCCTCGGCCCTTCGAGCCGCCTCTTCAGCCTTGCCGCAACATTCCTTTGTAAGCCTCATAGCCTCTTCGGCTATTGACTTCGCCTCCATCGCCTGCTTACCGGCCTGCTCAGCACCGCCCATCCTTGCTTCGAGAGCGGAAACCCGTTCCTCCAGTTTGCTGATCCTGTCGTTCAGAGGTTCCATCTGCTCTCTGACGAAGTCCTTCGTGGCGCAGCCCATGACAAATAAAACGAGAAAAATACTGAGCATGCTCAACAACAATAGTGCCCTTTTCATCATTTTCACCTCTCTTTCTCTGCTGGGATACTCACATGCTAACGCATAAATGAGCTGTTTGCAACTATGTAATCGCTGCCTTGCAGCGAATACATAAGCTGCTCGTAATGTATACTCCCTGCATGCGAGCAAGGCAGTCTTGCGGGCCAAATGCCAATCCTGAAAGAATTGGAAGAGAATGAGACTTGCTTCACTACACTAATGTGCCGTTGAAATACAATTTTGTTTTATTCCCGGACGTACTGGAAGGATAACCTCACATTTTCCCGCCTTTATGCCATGGCATGGCAGTTGCATTTTAACGACTTGTGAATAATGCTAAAGCATTGATACGACGGGCCACGGTTTCCGATATTGGCGCTATGGTCAACCTTTTGAGGCTGCTTTTCTCTGTTGAGGAAGATTTTACCTTTGACGAATTCAGACACCGCATGGGGCTTGCCATGATGCTTGAAAATGAGAACGATCGCTGCATAATGGTGGCCGAGCGCGAAGTCTTGATTGTCGGGATGTGCAGCGCGCAACTGCTGGTGTCTACGGCTGAAGGCGGGCTTGCTGCCCTGATTGAAGATCTGGTGGTCGACGAAGCATATCATTTACAAAAAATAGGCTCGACATTGCTCTCCGCAGTGGAGTCCTGGGCCTTGTCGAAGGGTGCAAAGAGGCTGGAACTGCTGGCGGACCGCAATAATGCCAGGGCGTCAGGTTTTTACAAAAAAAGAGGTTGGCGACGGACGCAGCTTGTCTGCCTGCATAAGAATTAGCATTTACCTCACCGTTCCCCGTTATCCACAATCTTCTTAACCGGCATATGCCTCAGAATAACCGGGAAAGCAGGGAAGGGACTGCTGCTTCGATATTGAGGATGCGGCTGCCGATATGGACCGCCCTGAAACCGCATGAGGTCAGCTTTTCGATCTCATAGGGAATAAAGCCTCCTTCAGGACCGATGGCAAGGGAAACGGGAGACCCGACATCGCGGGGACAGGGTTCCTGACCCGTTGGATGGGCGACAAGGGGGAGCGTGGTTTTTATGAGTGATGGGAGTTCGTCTTCCACAAACGGCTTAAAAAGAGGCCTCAATAAAACCTCGGGCAGTATGGTATCACATGACTGTTCAAGGCCGAGGACTAATTGCCTGCGGATATTTTCGTCCCGCAGGACCGGACTCTGCCAGAAGCTCTTTTCAACGCGGCAGGAATTCAGGAGAATGATTTTTTTCACGCCCATCGCGGTTACGGAAAGAAGAATTCTCTTCAGCACCTTTGGCCGCGGCAGCGCGAGGATAAGCGTCACGGGAAGCGCCGGAGGAGGGTCGTGGCCAAGGGTGACGTCCATTTCCAAAGAATCAGCATTCAGTGAGGCTATGCGTCCGGTGCCGGTGAGTCCACCCGAAAGCCCGACGCGGAGTTCGTCTCCCTCGGATACACGATGGACCTCTCTTATATGCCTGAGCCGGCGGCCTTCCAGCCGTACCCTGCGGGCATCCATAAAGTCTTCATTGAATAAGAGGATGAGGTTCATGGAGTATTGTATCGAACGGGACAGCTAAAAACAATGAGCCGGCAGGCATTCGAACTCAAAGCCTTTTTGCTGAGTTGAGAAAAGCAGGACCACTATCCGGTGAGCCGTTCTTTATTTTACATAGCGGCTGTGTGCAACCTCTGAATTTGTCATCCTCCGGCTTGCCTGCCCGCCGGCTGCCTGGAGGAACCGGGGGATCCAGAACAGACTGAAAACACCGGATTCCCGCAACTACCCGCGGGATTGACAGATAGAAAAGCGATTTTATACACAGACACTAAATCACTCTTATGCCGGGTGGTTGTCGAATGTCAATTGTCGTTTTCCAGGAATGCTATGGCACGGTGATTTTTGGAGCAGGTGAATCCACCGGACGGATTTCCTTTATCAGTCCTGTTATGTATGCGTTTGCACCTTCTCTTTGCGCAAACGAGCTTTCTTTGTCCTTTATCCGTTCCACCTTATGAGTCTCCAGGTCTATCGTGATAAGTTCAACACAGTAGAGAGAGTCTTTCAGGATAACACCGTAAGCCCAAAGTAAACCATGAGCGTCCCTGCCGATAGTTCCCCTGCTGACAGGTTTCCTGAACTCATTTCTGATTACGTCCTCAACCGAGAAATGGGACGCCTTCTTCCTTTTCATCAGTTATCCAGGCTCCCCAGATGAAGAATATCCCCAGCCATTTCCTCAGGAGTATATTCACCGCTTTCCAGTATTCTCAGAGCAGTAGCCATGAAGGCTATTTGCTGAACCTTATAACCAGCAGTTTCTACCCAATCTTCGACTATTTCCCTGGTAATATCCTTGTTTGCTATTTGTACTTTTTTCGTGAGCGCATTATATAAGTTATCCATTGTGGCCATTGATTATCCCCCTTATCATTGTAGTATTAGTATAACATGCGGAGCCGGTGAAGGGATGCAGGAAATCATCAAGTGTTCTGTCACGTTGCCACCGAAATTTAATTATGAGTTTCTGTGGTAAGCTACGTATGTGCCCGCAACAGGGGATGTTTTTAAGAAAGGGGGGAAGGATTATGGAAAGCAACAGGAATATGCAGTGTTGGAATTACAACAACTGCGGCCATGAAAAAGATTCATTATGCCCTGCGGTTGATCAGAAGGCCGGCAGATCGTGCTGGCTCGTGGCAAAGACATTATGCGGGGGGAAGGTGCATGGCAAGCACACACAAAGGATCAAATCATGTGAGGGATGTGCCTTTTACATATATATTCATGTATTACTTTCCAAGCCCCCTCTGGCTTATCAACCCTACAATGACAGAAGAGGGTAGGAGTACTCCCTGAAAATCTGATTCGTGAAGCGCTGAAGGACTCTCCGTGGTGCGAGAAAAAAGACGGATAAGGATAGATAAGACTGAAGGCAAGCCCCTCCAGGTGAGCTTGCAGAGGCAGGGCGGAAAAACGACCAGGAGCAGATGTTGACCCTGACAAAGAAGCTCCTCGACGGGTGTGTGCATTGTCACAGGGATTTCAGGAAATAATAAATTTCATATTGTTATCCCCACTTCTCATGAAATACGATCTCGTCCAGTGACTTCCTCGGCGGGCCCTCCTTCTTTTCATCCCGCGGATAGCCGACAGGGAAAAGCCCGACGATGCGGATGTGTGCAGGGATGTTCAGGAGTGGTCTGAGCTTTTCCTCGTCAAACACGCCGACAAAGACAGTGCCGAGCCCCAGACCGTGGGCCGCGAGCATGAGGCTCTGTGCGGCGATGCCGATATCGGTCATGTAATAGTGCTGGTTCCAAAGAACCCCTGACTGGGAAGGGTCCGCGCACGCCACGATTACGACAGGCGCCTCGGCCAGCCCTTTTTTCGAGGGGTTTGCCTTATACCCCTTCGGCGCAAAGAAGGATTCAACGTACGAAAGTTCGCTGAACTTCTCTTTGGTTGCCGGATCCCTGACGACGATAAATCTCCAGCACTGCATATTGGCCCAAGATGGCGACATACGGACCGCTTCCAACAGAGACTGCACCAAGGTTTCGGCCACAGGCTTTTCGGAAAACCTGCGCATGCTCCTCCTTGTGATAATAGCTTCAATAATATCCACGATTACCCCTCCTCCCGTTGCCTGACTCCTGTCAGATGTTACTCTCCTTCAGGACCTCACCGATCCTTTTTATGCCTTCCTCTATTTTGTCAGGCAGCGCGTTCGAAAAGTTGAGCCTGATCGTATTCTTCCCTGAACCGTCCGGGAAAAACTCCTGCCCCGGGACAAAGGCAACATTTCTTTCAAGGCACTTCAGGAGTATTTCTCTCGCATCACAGTGTTCGGGGAGCCTGACCCATAAAAACATCCCCCCCTCGGGGCAGTTCCATGACAGCGAACCGGGGAAATAGCTTTCCATCGAAGAGAGCATGCAGTCCCTCCTCTGTTTGTACGTCTCTCTCAGGAGATTCCTGTGGCCGTAATACCTGCCGCTTTCAAGATATTCGTTGACGAGATACTGCCCCAGGGTATTTGTCTGCAGGTCTGTGCCCTGCTTGACCACAGCGAGCTTCCCGATAATTTCCTCGCTGCCGGCCAAATAGGCCACGCGCATGCCGGGGGCGATTGTCTTGGAGAAGGAACTCATATAAATGAAATTCCGCGTCCCGCCCAGCGTAAAGAGGGACGGCATCTTCTCGCCCGAGAAGATCAGGTCCCCGTAAGGATCATCTTCGACCAAAAGCAGGTCATGCTCCTTCACGATATCGACCAGTTGCAGCCTGCGCTCCATCGAAAGGGACACCCCCGTCGGGTTCTGGAAATTAGGCATGATATAGACGAGGGCGGGTCTCCTGACTTTCAGCGCTCTGCGCAGACTCTCTGGCTGTATCCCGTCCCGGTCAGATGCTATCGGCAGGATATCCGCCTGAAAAAGCTGAAAGGCCTGGAGGGCGCCGAGGTAGCTGGGGTTTTCCGTAAAGACACTCCTGCCTTTTTCGAGAAAGAGCTTCGAGAGAAGGTCAAGCCCCTGCTGGGAGCCCTGTGTGATTATGACATGAGACGGCCCTATCAGGGATGCGTCTGGCTCCAGCATCAGGGATATCTTCTCCCGCAGGGTGCGAAGGCCCTCTGTCACCGAGTATTGAAGGACAGAGGCGCTGTATTTCGCGAATACCTCCTGTGCCGCAGAGGCGATATCCTCCAGCGGGAAAAGTTCCGGGGCAGGCAGGCCTCCCGCAAAAGAGATTACTCCCGGTCTTGACGTGATTTTTAATATTTCACGAATGGCGGAACTCTTCAGCCCTCCGATTCTCTCAGTATACATAAAATCCTCCGCGTATTTTCTCCCTCCGTAGATTGAGAATACACCATATGCATAAAAGCAATCCACATATTTTACCGCGGCACCCGTCGGGGCGTCTGTGTGTTCTTCACGGGAGCTGCCTGCGGCAGTGTCTCTTCGGGCGGAACAATACAAAATTGTATGAAATGACATTATTGTATGTTTCGGCATGTATGGTTGTCCAATAAAAACAAGGGGTTGCAGTCTGGCATGGTTCTGGCGATGTCATTGAAAGATAAAGTTGCGACAAGCATGAGCAGTGAGGATGACTTTAATCAGAATACGCAACAGGACATAAGAGGATTGGCAGTTTCAGGAGAGGAAAACAGACAAGGTGCATAAAAAAGGAGGTTTTTTTATGAAAAGATTTGTAAGTTTCGCAGTTATTCTCAGTTTTCTGATGTTTGCCGGCATAGTCTTCGCCGAAGGTGACAAACCGTCAGACGCGCCTGCGGCAGCAGTGGCCGCCTCTGTTGCTGAGGCCCCGGCTGCTCCGGCTATCGATACAGGCGACACCGCCTGGATGATCGTAGCAACAGCACTGGTCATGCTTATGACCATTCCCGGGCTGGCACTGTTTTACGGAGGCCTGGCAAAAAGGAAGGATTCGCTCAACACCATGGCCATGTCTTTTGTAACGTTCTGCATCGTGAGCCTGCTCTGGGTAATGTTCGGCTTCAGTTTTACCTTTAGCGGGGACATGGCTGGTTTTATCGGCGATGGCGCGAAGGCGTTTCTGAGCGGTGTCGGCCCGAACAGCATCAATGTTCTGGCAAAGACGATACCTGAGTACATCTTTATCGTCTACCAGCTGACGTTCGCCGCGATTACGGTCGCGCTCGCTAGCGGCGCGTACATCGAGCGCATGAAGTTCTCCGCATGGATACTGTTTTCGATACTCTGGATGACCCTGGTCTATATACCTGTTGCCCACTGGGTGTGGGGCGGCGGCTTCCTGAGCAGGATGGGGGCACTTGACTTCGCCGGCGGAACGGTCGTCCATATCAATGCCGGTGCCGCAGCGCTCGTTGGTGCGCTGATCCTCGGCAAGCGGAAGGAGAAGTCCCTCCTGCCAGGCAATCTGACCCTGGTGATTACCGGCGCCGGTCTCCTCTGGTTCGGCTGGTTCGGTTTCAATGCCGGTTCCGCGCTTGCGGCAAACGGCCTTGCGGGAGCCGCGTTCATCAATACCAATACTGCCACCGCTGTGGCTGCCCTTGCCTGGATGGTTGTGGAATGGATGCACTCCGGGAAGCCGACGGTCCTTGGTCTTGCCTCAGGCGCGGTCGGCGGACTGGTCGCGATTACGCCTGCGGCAGGCTTCGTGAATATCACCGGCGCGATTTGTATCGGTATCGCTGCCGGCGTTATCCCCTTCTTTTCGGTTGCCTTTCTCAAACCGAAACTGGGTTATGACGACACGCTCGACGCATTCGGCATTCACGGCGTCGGCGGTACGATCGGCGCTGTACTGACCGGTGTCTTTGCAGACCCCTCTATCAACGAACTCGGCAAAGGCCTTTTGTACGGCAACGCGGGCCAGCTCCTGACGCAGATCATCGCTTCAGCGATAACCTTCGTCTACAGCGGACTGGTGACAGCGCTCATTTTCCTGCTCATCAAGTTTACGATCGGCCTGCGTGTCGATGAAGAAGATGAGGTTCTGGGGCTTGATGAAAGCCAGCACGGTGAAAAGGCCTACAACCTGTAGCAATAAGTTAAACAGGGTCAGTGATCAGTGTCAGAAAATCACCTTAAGCGACACTGATCACTGATACGTACCATGGAGGAAAGAATGAAGAAAATAGAAGCGATAATAAAGCCGTTCAAGCTTGACGAAGTAAAGGACGCCCTGAATGAAATCGGCATCCAGGGGATGACGG
>JAOUFP010000145.1 GCA_029858145.1 Nitrospirota bacterium
TCATACTCTATTCGCGATGTTGTGCTCTTTCCGCAGCTGAAACCGGAAAAATAGGTGATGGATCTGATCTTGCGCCCAGTTAAACTGTTCTGTCCGGCAACTGCCCTGCTGCCCCCCTTTTTAGCGGCATGAAGCTCCCCTATCAGATTTTCATAGCGTTGCGGTACATGAGATCAAAGAAAAAATACCGCGGCGTATCTGTTACAACCGCAATCTCCATCGGAGGCGTCGCAGTCGGCGTTATGGCGTTGCTTGTTGTTTTATCGGTAATGAGCGGATTTCACCAGGACCTGCAGAAAAAAATCCTCGGCGCGAATGCCCATATCATCATCAGGGATTATAAAGGCACTATTCAGGATTATGAAAAGGCCGCCATGAAGCTGAAGGGAGAGGAAAACGTAGTGTCCTACGCGCCCTTTGTCCTCGGTCAGGTGATGGTTTCTTACGGCAACAGGACACACGGTGTTTTTCTGCGAGGAATAAACGCTGACACCGAATCAAAAACAACCGAAATTCTCTCCCATATCAAAGATGGCGACTTCAAAAAACTCGCAGAAGAAGGAGAAATCCCCGGCATCATTTTGGGGAAAGAGCTTGCGTCCAGCCTCGGGGTTTTTATCAACGACAGGGTCAATATCGTATCGCCGCTGGGTGAGATAGGGCCGATGGGGATGCTTCCGAAAGTCAGTCAATTCAGGGTTGTCGCGATATTTGAAATCGGCATGTTTGAATATGATTCCAGTCTTGTTCTGACAAATATCAAAGAGGCACAGGACTTCTTCGATTTGGGGAGCGCCATCTCCGGCATCGAGGTCAGGCTGAATGATATTTACAGAGCACCCGAAATAAAAAAGGACCTTCAGTCGAAACTGGGCTTTCCCTATTATGTCATGGACTGGATGCAGATGAACAAGAATCTCTTTTCAGCCCTGAAGCTCGAAAAATTCGCAATGTTTGTAATCCTCGTCCTGATAGTCCTGGTGGCTTCATTCAACATCATCAGCAACCTTATCATGAATGTCATAGAAAAAAGCAGGGAGATTTCGATACTGAAGGCGATAGGAGCAACGAACAGTGGGATTATGGCAATCTTCATCTTCCAGGGCCTCTTCATCGGCCTCATAGGAACAGTTATCGGCGTTCTGGGTGGTTTTCTCCTGGGGTATATCCTGAATACATATCAGATTATAAAACTGCCCGCGGATGTCTATTACCTGAGCCATCTCCCGGTCAAGATGAGTCTCTTCGACTTTGTCACTGTGTCGGTTTCAGCCATAACCATCACCTTCCTTGCTACAATATATCCTGCCTGGCAGGCTGCCAAACTGGACCCTGTTGAACCACTGAGATATGAATAGGAGCAGCATATGGGACATCTGATAGAAGCGGACAGGATTCATAAATCCTTCGAAACGCCGGCGGGTGAGCTTACCATCCTGAGGGATATCAGCCTTTCGATAGCCGAAGGCGAAATGCTCGGGATAGTCGGCGCCTCGGGAGCGGGCAAAAGTACACTTCTTCACATACTCGGGGCGCTGGATAAACCAAGTTCAGGCAAAATTCTTTTTCAGGGAAAAGATATCTTCTCGATGGATGACAGGATGCTTGCGGACTTCAGAAATTCCAGCATCGGGTTCGTTTTCCAGTTTCATCACCTCCTTCCCGAATTCAGTTCGCTGGAAAACGTCATGCTTCCGGGCCTCATCAGCAACAGACCTTTTGAGGAGACCGAAAAGCAGGCGAAGGCGCTCCTTGACGATCTCGGTCTTTCCAAAAGACTGAGACACAGGCCCGGTGAATTGTCCGGAGGCGAGCAGCAGCGCGTGGCTGTTGCGCGGGCACTCCTGCTTAATCCGAAAATAGTGCTGGCTGATGAGCCGACCGGCAACCTGGACACCGCTACAGGCAACGCTCTTTTTGATCTGTTCATCGAACTCAACAGAACAAGGAAGATCACCTTCGTGATAGTGACCCATAACAAAACCCTCTCTGACGGGTGCCACAGGGTGCTTGAAATGGCAGACGGCACGTTCATATAATCCTCGCCGGCGTTCAGCCATATTATCCTGAAATATTTTTTCTCCTGCGATATACTATCAGCAAAAAAATAATGTGCGTCTCTTCAGAGAAATACCTTTACAAAGGAGATAAATCAGATGCAAAGAAAATTCTGCATTGTAATTCTGGCGCTTTTTTCCATAATGCTTTTTTCGGTTCCATTTTCCGGTGCGGCGGATAAAAAGCCTGTTCAGGTCATGCCCTCGGACAAATGTCCTGTATGCGGGATGTTCGTCGCCAAATATAAGAGCTGGCTGGCAGAGATTATCTTTACTGACGGCTCCTACGCTGCGTTCGACGGCCCCAAGGACATGTTCAGGTACTATCTTAATCTGAAAAAATACAATCCGGCGAAGGCAATCGCGGATGTCGGCAGCTTATATGTAACGGAATATTATTCTATCGAGATGATAGATGCTCAAAAGGCTTATTTCGTCCAGGGGAGCGATGTTTACGGCCCCATGGGAGTTGAATTGGTACCCCTTGCATCCGAGTCAGCGGCAAAGGAATTTCTGAACGACCATAAGGGCAGGAAGATACTCAGATTCAAGGAAATTACCGAAGAACATCTCAAATAAGATGAAACTCAAGGCGGTTAAGTTCCGCGGATATTTTTTATTTTTTGTGCTTATCCTCTTTTTCACCGTATCTGTTGCCGGTTGCAGTAAACTTCCTGTGGAACACGAGGTTGTCACGCCCTCGGACGGAAAAATTGTCCTTCCTTTGGAGAAAGTCGGCGATGGGAAAGTCCATTTCTTTACCTATAAGAAATCAGGAAAACGGATAAACTTTTTTGTCAGGACAGACGGAGAGGGTGACCTGTCCGCGTATTTCGATGCCTGTTATACCTGCTATAAATTCAAAAAAGGATATCGGACAGAAGGCACTGATCTCATCTGCAATGAATGCAATCTGAAATTCGGAATCAGTGAGAAAATATGGGAAAACAAAGACTGCAGCCCTATCATGTTCAAAAGCCACATAGAGAACAGGAATCTGATCATCGAAGCATCGACTTTGGAAAAAGGCGCCAGACTCTTCTGATGTGCTGCGCGGCATGTCCGCATAACGTGAGACCATTTGATAATGCAAGGGCTGTCTTCTGATGGAAATTTAAAGACTGTCCCGGACCTTCATGACCCTCATTGTACCTCTGTATTGCTCAAATCTCTTTAATCAATCCATTGGTCATTCTGATTTGTCTCTTGGCGTGTCTGGCAAGTTCAAGATTATGCGTGATGAAGATAAAGGTCAGCTTTTTTTCCTGATTGAGCTTCTCAAATAAATTCATGATCTCACCTTCCGTCTCTTCATCAAGATCTCCTGTCGGTTCATCCGCCAGTATCAGTTCAGGGTCGTTCATCAAGGCACGGGCAATAGCCACCCGCCTCTGCTGACCGCCGGAAAGCTGAGAAGGATAGGCGTTTAACTTGTCCCCGACTCCCACCATCTCAAGATATTCGACCGCTTTCTTCCCGTCGTTTGAAGTCTTGGCCCCATTGAATAATCCCGGCAGGAGGAGATTTTCCCTGGCTGTCAGAACCGGCAGCAAACTGGCAAACTGGAACATAAAGCCGACTTTTCTGTTTCTGTATTCTGACAGTGCATCGTCATTCAGCAGGCATATGTCATTTCCCTCGACCAGAATCCTTCCCGAGGAAGGTTTTATGATGCCTCCAATCATCGAAATAAAGGTTGTCTTGCCGGAACCCGAGTGACCCACTATTGAAACAAACTCCCCCTTCCCTATCTTAAGGGAGACATGATCCACCGCGTTGATAGCCAATTTATCAACGGTATAGATTTTCGAAAGGTCTTCAATTTCTATATGCTGCATGTCTATTCCTTCTTAATCGCAAGCAAGGGCTCAAGTTTTTTGATCCTGTTTACCGGCATCATCGCTCCGGCAACACATACCGCAAAACCGACCAATAAACCGGCAATGGCAATCACCGTATGCTGAATAAGCGAAAGACTTGCGGAAATATCCTTTAAGATATTGAAACTTCTCGAAAGAGAAGCCGAGAGGCTTACACCTGTGGCTATTCCGATAATGCTCCCCATAATGGCGATAATGAAAACCTCCAGCATGAAAAGCCTGACAATATGGGATTCTTTCGCGCCTATGGCGCGCATAATCCCCACCTCTTTCGACCGCTCATTTGCGATGGCCGAAAATATCGCCCATACAAGAAAGACCGCAAGGATTGAAGCCATGGAGATTGATACAAGAAATATCTTGTTGATGTCCTTCAGCGCATTGAGCAGGCTGCCGCCCATTTCCCGCCTTGAGACGACGTCAACCTCAACGATATCAGCCTCCACCTTTTTGCCCACAAGATACGGATCAAGTCCTTTTTTTAATTTCGCGAAGATAATAGAAATATCTCCGGTTTTCAGAGGAGACTTCCCGCTCGCGATGATATCATTAAGATTTTCTTCATCCATGAAAAGAGCATTATCGAGTCCTGTACCGGTTTTGTCGAGCACACCCACGATTTTGAATTTATTGTTGAAAATCGTCTTTTCAACGTCCAGCAACTCGAAACCGAGATTGTAGTCCGTCTCATAGCCGGCAATGGCCTCACCCTTTTTCAACTTGCGTCCCAGGGATTTCTGAAGCCAGGGATTTACGATAAAATCGCTGCCCTGGTTAAAGGCTATGATCCTCGTTGGAGCGATATCACAGCAAAGCCCCGAGATGGTAGTGAGATAGGTCTGGTACGTCAACTCCTCTATCCCCTCTATCTTTCTTACCCGGTCGATTATTGATTTCGGCATATAGAAGGATGCTTCTTTTGATTCCAGAAGAAATTCTTCGGCATTACTCCTCGCCCCTACCGGGACAACCAGAAGATCAGCGCCGAACCGGTCAGATGTCTTTTTAATCCCGGAACTGACACTGACAACAAAAGAAAGCGCAAAGATCATAAGACAGACCAGCAGCGCGATCGAAAAAACAAGCGCACCGGTACGAAATGTCTTCCTTCTCAGATTTTTTATTGCAACAGTAAGAAAATTAAATTTATCCATTTATTTAAAAAGCTGCTTCACAAAAAAAGCGGGCACCGGATAGTTTAACGCGATGCCCGCCTAAATGCAATATTTCTACAAGATTTTTTTTGATTTTTATCTCAAATTACTTCCAGTTAGCCTCTATACCACAGAGGATGGCATTGCCTTTCCCGACATTCTCATGACAGGCATAGCATACCGATGTTGATTTACCGATTACCTTCTTGGCCTCTATATCATAGAGCTGGAGCGTGCCATCTTTGATGTCCTTGCCTTCTTTGTCCTTAATGGTCTGCCTTAAGGTCATCACGGCATATTTATTATCCGGTGTAGGGATAATGTCGTGGTTCTCGCCGGAAATCTCGGAGATTTCATCGAGAACTTTCAGCGTCTTGGCGTCTATCATATAGCCTCTGTCAGCACCGGACTGGAAGAGGAGTTTGCCATCGCTTGAATAATACTGCCTGAAGGTGATCGTCTTGCCTGCAACACCGGTAATGGTATTTCTTGCAAGGACCTTGAGTTTGCCATTTTCCAATGCTGCCATATCAAGCAGGACAAGCTCTGTATTTCCCGTCCATTTTGTATGCCCGTCAGGAGTTTTGTTGAGCGTCAGGAGGAACGCTTTCATATCAGGAGTGTTTGTACCGTGTGCGAAGGTATAGGTTCCGCTGGTAATATCAGCACATGATTTGTCTTCGGCCAGAGCATCAACAAAGACACGATGTTTCAGCTTCATGCTGCTCTTGTCGTATACATCGATATATCCCTCATTAGCCATCGAAACAGCTATGTAAGAAGTCTTTGTCTGTCCGGAAGCACAGTAGTTCGCGCCGGTCCATACTGCACGTTCCGGTTTCTTGAAGGCAACATCCTGAATAACGTTGCCGGTTTTCAGATCGGATTTTCCGACGTGAAGATTTCCCTCCGGATCGAGTTTGTAGGTAGACCAGTACATAACGTTTCTGTCATTTACATCGATTCTCGGGTCATGTGTCGGGTGAGTTGTCTTGTCGCCAATGCTGATCATATTGAGATCATTCACTTTAATTGGCTGATCAGTGTTATTGGGATCGATCGTGACATCAGCAACAGCAAAATGTCCACCCATCCCAGCAACATATAATGTTCCAGAATACATCTTCTTTGCAGCAGTAGCAATCGGAGTCTTGGAATCAACTGTAGTGAACATGAGATATCCGCCGATTACCAGTGCCACCATTAAAGAAATGACTAATATTTTTTTCATTTTTTTCTCCCCGTAAAGTCTATTTTTTTGTCTCTTTCTGCACGAACTTGTCATCTCCCCATAGCTAAATACTTCTACTCTTTTTTAACTCCCCACCTCCTTTCGCTTTATCTTCATTGATTCTTTTATTTTTTAATAAAACTATATAAGTAAGATAGCATCTGGACTTGCCTGCTTGTCAACTTCAAATTCTAACTTTAGGGGATGTGTATTGCTTAAAAAAAGAGCAAAAGAAGGAGAAATTCCGAAAAGCATTTACTGTCAAACCTTTCGAACTGCATATATTCAGAGGCTCTCAACTGCTTTTCACGCGGATACCTGTCAATAGGGGATTATTGAATCGTAATGCAAAAGAGCGCGGGCTATGCCATCTGTCCTCATCTGCTCAAAATCATTCTCCGGATTGTTTGAGTACACTTTGATACCTAATTCTTTCAGTGTCTCGAGATTCAGTACGACAGCTTCATTGAATACGAGTTTTTCATCCATGACAAAGACACTGACCTCATCATCTTCAAGGGTCAGTCCGACTGCCATTCTCAATGCCTCTGCCTGCCTGTCCCTTACCAGCACCGCAATCTTTTTCGGCATTATTATGATTTCCCTTCAGATCACTTCTATCACACTTATTTGTCGTGAGTCAAGCGTTTCACTCATCTTTTTCCACCATCACATATCCGGCAGTTGCGGGGCGTTG
>JAOUFP010000146.1 GCA_029858145.1 Nitrospirota bacterium
TTTGCCGTAGTTCTTCTTGATTACCGGCGGCAGGAACTGCTCATAATTGGGTGGGCCGATATCTGTCTTTCTCTGTGGTAATGCCATCTTAAAGTTCCTCCTTATCTAGGATAATTTAAATTAGAATTTGTATTTGCCTGTCTTCTTTTCTTCGGCTTCCTTCGCCTTGTATGCAGCAATGTCCTCTTCTTTGTAGAACATGAAAGGATCTTTTCTCGGCTCCTTGATCTGCTGAGGCATAGGCGGTACGCCGATAGCCTCGAGGAAGGACCTCATGCCTTTCATCTCGATGACCTCGCCGATCCTCTCTCTCGGCTTAGCGTTCTCATCCCACCAATCCCAGATATTTCTGATAAGCTCTTTGAGCTCGGTATACGGCTCCTCGACCTTGATGAACGGAACAATAACCCATGAAAGCAGTGAGCCGACAACGATCGGGGCCTTACTTCCGATGCAGATGGTCGCTCCCCTTTCTCCGCCAGGCCTGAGGGCCTTCGTCATCTTTGCAATACAGTGCATGCATCTGCTACATTCAGCATTGTTTATCTTGAGTGCTTTGCCGTCATAGCTCATGCACTGGGTGGGACACATGCCTACGATCTCCGCATTGATATCCATGCCGCTCTTGGCATAGTTCTGGACTTCGGCCTGGTCGATCTGGATATCGCCCTTCCAGGTACCGATGATGGACATGTCGGCACGTGCTATCGATGCGACGCAGTCACACGCGCAGCCTGCTGACTTTATTTTGAATTTATAGGAAAATGTCGGCCTGTGGATCTCGTCCTGGAATTCCTGCGTCAGCGCGTAGGTAAGACCCAGGGTATCGTAATTTGACCACTCGCAACGGCCTGGTCCGATACAACAACTTGGGGTCCTCAGTGCTGAGCCTGAACCACCAAGGTCCCATCCGCGTGAGGAGTATTCTGCGAAGATAGCTTCGAGCGCCTCGGTCTTTGTCCCAAGAAGGACGAGGTCACCTGTTGACCCGTGCACGTTTGTTAAACCACTGCCGTATTTGTCCCAGATATCACAAATCTCTCTGAGCGCCTTGCTGGTGTAGAAAAATCCGCTCGGCTGGTTGATTCTCACTGTGTGGAAGTGCGCAACGCCCGGGAATTCGTCTCCAAGTTCAGAGTATCTTCCAATAACTCCGCCTCCATAACCCAGAACTCCGACGATACCTCCATGTTTCCAGTAGCCTACTTTTGTGCTGAAACATTTTTCGAGATGTCCAAGCGCATCGTTCGACATCTCGTTGTTCTTGGCTGCCTTTTTCATCTCGGTGACAAAGCTTGGCCAAGGACCTTTTTCCAACTCGTCAATCAACGGTGTGTTATACTTCTTCATCGAATCCTCCTTTATGAGTGATTTTTGTGAGCCCCAAATTTGCAAGAAATGCAGACGCTACAAAGCTTAAAACACCAATTGTCTAATGGTCAAATAAAAAAAATTAATCTGTAAATCATAATTACTTATTAACCTATAATTCATATATTCACGGCGGGCCGTTTTAACGGCCAAAGCCATCGTGAATAATATTGTTTTTTATTTACAAGCACCCCTCTGCAAGTGCTATACTTACCGAGCTTATTTTACATTGTAGCGCAAATTTAATTGAATCGCTATGGAGGAATGAATGCAAAAAATTTCACTGCTGGTCATCTTCCTGTTCTTTGCGTCATGCAGCGTTCTCTATGCTCAGGAACTGCCGGTTGTCAATTCAATCGAAATCAAAGGCCTCAAGCGCATCGAAGAAGGGGCCGTCAAGACAAAACTCTCGCAGAAAATCGGCGAACCAATCTCGCAGGAAAAAACCAGTGAGGATATTAAAACTATCTTTAAAATGGGGTACTTTGATGACGTACGTGTTGAGATCGAACCTTTTGAGGGAGGGGTCAAACTCTTTTACGTCATTAAGGAAAAACCGACGGTCGTCAGGGTCGACCTCCAGGGCAACGAGGAACTGGATGACGCAAAGCTGAAGGAAAAGCTCACCATAACCCCGGGGGCAATCGCAGATACCGTGCTGATTCAGGATAATGCGACGATCATCGGCAAACTCTACGAAGAAGAGGGGTACTGGCTTGCCAATATCGTTCCCGTCGTAAAGAAGATCTCTGACGACGAAGTCAGCCTCACGTATCAGATTGACGAAGGCATAAAGGTAAAGATCAAGAATATCCTGTTCGAGGGAAATAAAAATATCTCGGCAAAAAAAATAAGGAAAGTAATGGATACGAAGGAATGGTGGCTCTTCTCTTTTGTGACCTCATCAGGGTATTACAAGAAAGACCAACTGGCGAATGACGTGGAAAAAATAAAGAACCTCTATTTCGACAACGGGTATATCAAGGCGGTAGTCGCTGAACCCGAGATCACTTTGGGCGAGCAGAAGAAAGACATGAATATTCAAATAAAAATTTCCGAGGGCTGGCAGTACAGACTCTCGTCTGTTAATTTTACCGGAAACAAGGTCTTTGACAACGACGCGATACAGAAGAGGATAAGCCTTGTGCCAAACGATATATTCAGCAAAGATGTGCTCGAAAAAGACATGAGTTCCATCTCAGACCTCTATTCCGAAAACGGATACGCGCTTGTTTCAGTCATGCCTGATCTGTCGCCCGATGACGCAAACAAAACAGTTGCCGTTACACTGAATATCGACGAAGGCGACAAATACTATTTAGGCAGGATCGAAATCTCCGGCAATACAAAAACCAGGGACAAGGTTATCAGGAGAGAAATCAGGCTTGCTGAAGGAGACACCTTTGACAGCTCCAAACTGAAAAGGAGTTATGAGCGGATAAACAATCTCGGTTTCTTTGATTCCGTGGAAATGGTCCCGAAGCCAAAGCATGAAGAAAAGGCGATTGACCTCGACGTCAAGGTCAAGGAACGTCCTACCGGCTTTTTGAGCGTCGGCGGCGGGTATAGCTCCGTAGACAAATTTATCGCAACCGCCGATCTCACACAGGGAAACCTCTTCGGGAGAGGTCAGTATATTAAGGTAAAGGCCGAACTGGGCGGCAAGAGCTCTCTCTACGATCTTTCTTTCAGGGATCCGTATTTTCTGGATTCGCCTTACTCTTTCTCTACGGGAATCTACCGGTCCAAACGTGAGTACATAGAATACGAAAAGGACGCCACCGGCTTCTACCTGGGACTGGGGAAAAGCCTGGCTGAATACTGGAGAGCAGACGCTTCCTATAATTTTGAGAGAGCCACAATCGAAAACATCGATGAAACAGCCTCCAAAATAATTCAAGATCAGAAAGGCACCAACACCACCAGCAGCATCACCCCTACATTGGTCAGAGACAGCAGGGATAATTACCTCGATCCCTCGAGAGGTTCCAGGAATTCGGCCACTCTGACGTTCGCGGGGCTGGGGGGATCCACTGCCTTCATAAAAGGTATTCTGGATTCATCCTGGTATTTCCCGCTCGGCAAAACCACCCTTATGCTCAGAGGCCGCTTTGGCTATGCGGCGGGCATCTTCAACAAGGAACTGCCGCTGTATGAACGGTTCTACGTCGGCGGTCTGTACACGGTAAGGGGTTTAGGCTTCGGAGAAGCAGGCCCCAAAGACCCGGACACCGGAGATAAGATAGGCGGCACTGAAGAACTTATCTTCAATACGGACTATATCTTCCCCATTTTCCCTGAAATGAAACTCAAAGGGGTCGTCTTCTTCGATGCCGGCAATGCGTATGAAGATTTCCAGAACTTCGGAACCCTGCGGTATACTGCTGGCCTGGGATTCCGATGGATATCCCCGATGGGCCCCATACGACTGGAATGGGGGTATAATATAGATAAAAAAGAGGGCGAGAGCGCGAGCAAGTTCGAGTTTGCCTTCGGAACGTTTTTCTAACACAAAACAAGGAGATAAAGAATGAAAAAGTTGTCACTGTTCTTAGTTGTACTCAGTTTATTTATTGCCTCTCACGCATATGCTGAAAACATCAAGATAGGATCAGTAGATCTCATCAAGGCGCTGAATGAATCGGACTCGGGCAAAAAGGCGAAGACAGACCTCGAATCCCTGATCAAGGCAAAGCAGTCTGCTCTTGACGAAAAGGGCAAGACTATCGAGAAGTTGAAAAGTGATATCGAAAAACAGTCTTCCGTGCTGTCTGCCGACGCAAGAAAGGCGAAGGAAGAGGAATTAGAGAAAATGATCCGTGATTACCAGAGGCTTGTGGCGGATTCCCAGAACGAGGTGAAAAAGAAAGAGGGGGAATTCACCAACGATATCATAAAGGAACTGCGCGCGATCATCGAAAAGATAGGAGCTGAAGAGGGGTATACCATCATACTGGAAGGTTCTGATGGTCAGATACTGTATAAAAAGAGCGAGATCGATCTGACCGATGTGGTGATCAAAAAGCATAACGAAATGAAGGCCGCACCCAAGAAATAACCGGGCGTCCCTGCACATTGAGTACGTTTGAGCTTGCAGGCAGCCTTCTCTGCAGAGGAGGCTGCCTGCTCCTGTACTGGCAGGGATATTTTAAATACAAATTGGGATAATACAGAAGATGAAGCTGAAAGATTTTGCCGATATTGTCAAGGGAACAGTGCAGGGCGATGCCGAAATTGAGATAACCGGAGTTGCGGGGATCCTGGATGCAAAAGAGGGAGATATCACCTTCGTCTCCTCTGCAAAATACCTCAAACAGGCATACGAGAGCAAGGCCTCCTGCATCATCGTAAAAGAGCCGATACCGGGATTAAAATCATCCCAGCTATGCATAGCAAACCCCTACTTCGCCTTTGCAAAAGCCCTTGAATGCTTTTATCCGGGGCCATCTTACCCGGCTGGCATAAGTAGCATGGCGGCAGTTTCGCCCCATGCTGTGATCGGCAGCAATGTCTGTATCTCAGCGTTTGCCAGTCTGTCTGATCACGTTTCAGTAGGGGACGGCACCGTCATCCTGCCCGGGGTCTTCATAGGTGAAAAAACCAGGATCGGGAAGCAGTGCGTAATACATCCCAATGTCGTTATCCGTGAAGGTGTCACGATCGGCGATCGTGTGATTATTCATGCCGGGACGGTCATAGGCTCGGACGGATACGGATACACCTTCGAAAAGGGTGAGCATTACAAGATACCCCAGGTCGGAGGGGTAATCATAGAAGATGATGTGGAGATCGGCTCCAATGTATCCATCGACCGCGCGACACTCGGCAACACCGTCATCGGAAGGGGCACAAAAATCGACAATCTTGCACAGATAGCTCACAATGTGAAGATCGGGGAAAAATCCCTGATCATCGCACAGGTTGGTATTGGCGGCAGCTCTGAAATAGGCAGCCATGTCACAATCGGAGGCCAGACTGCACTCGCTGATCACACGGTGATCGAACCCGGGACCATGATTGCGGGACAGTCAGGGCTGTTCGGACATGTTCCAAAAGGTATATACTCGGGTTCTCCTGCAATACCTCACAAAAACTGGCTGAGGTCGCAGGCATTATTTGCAAAGCTGCCTGAAATAAACAAAAGGTTAAGGGAACTGGAAGATAAATTAAACCGATTGGAAAAGGGGGATTCTGAAAAATGAATATCACCGAAATAATGCAGTACCTGCCGCACCGGTATCCGTTTCTTCTTGTAGACAGGATCGTCGATGTTCAGCCCGGTCAGAGCATCGTGGCGATAAAGAACGTCACCTTTAATGAGCCTTTTTTCCAGGGCCATTTCCCGGGGCAGCCGATCATGCCCGGAGTGCTCATCGTGGAGGCCATGGCGCAGGCCGCGGGAGTATTGGCCTTCCGTTCAGGAATGGAGGGCAATGGCAAGGCGGTCTATTTCATGAGCATCGAAAAGGCGAAGTTCAGGCGCCCGGTCGTGCCGGGTGACCAGCTCAGGCTTGAAATAAAGATTCTCCAGCAAAGAGGCACTGTCTGGAAATTCTCGGGAAGCGCTACGGTGGATGGCAAACTCGCCTCTGAGGCTGATTTCACCGCCATGGTTACAGACAAGGAGATCTGAATGAAAACCAGAATCCATCCCACCGCAATCATTGACCCGAAGGCTGAAATCGATGCCGGCGTGGATATAGGCCCTTTCTGCATCGTAAAGCGTGCGGTAAAAATCAGGAAAGGCACGAAGCTGCTTTCCCATGTCACCGTTGAAGGCTCGGCGGAAATCGGAGAGAACTGCACCATACACCCCTACACAAGCATAGGGTTTCCGCCCCAGGATCTGAAATACAAAGGAGAGGATACAGAGCTTGTCATCGGCAATAACAATACTATCAGGGAATATGTATCAATACACAGGGCCTCTGTCGGGGGCGAAGGGGCAACGGTCATCGGCAGCAATAACTTTCTCATGGCGTACGTGCACATAGCCCACAACTGCAGGATAGGCAATAATGTCATAATGGCGAACGCAGCGACGCTTGCCGGTCATGTGCTTGTTGAAGACAATGCCGTTATCGGAGGCCTGGTGGCGATACACCAGTACACGAGGATAGGCCGCCATGCGATGGTCGGCGGTTTCAGCGGCATAGGCCAGGACATCCCCCCCTATATGATCGCCTCAGGCGCACGCGCGAAGCTGTACGGACCGAACACCATCGGACTCAAACGGCACGGCCTTTCCGATACAACGATCAGTGCCATTAAGAAAGCCTACAAAATACTTTTCAGGGAGAAAAGAACCTTAAATGAAGCGATAAAAAAAGTTCACGCTGAGATGTCAGACGTTGCAGAGGTAAATCACCTCATAGAATTCATCGAAAAAAACAAGCGCGGTATCTGCCGCTGATGAAAAAGCTTGGCATCATCTCGGGCATGGGTGAATTGCCTGTCGCGATAGCAGTTGATGCACGCTCAAAGGGGTATCATGTCATAGCGGTAGGACTGGAGCCTCTTGCCGACAAGGCGCTTGAATCCTGTGTCGATGAAATACGATGGATCAATGTCGGGAAACTGGGAGATATCATAGAATTCCTGAAAAAATCCGGGGTGGAAGAAGTCGTCATGGCAGGAAAGGTACCCA
>JAOUFP010000147.1 GCA_029858145.1 Nitrospirota bacterium
GGGGGCTGCAAAGACAATTTACTTCTTGAATCCAGATGCAGGAACAAGGTGAAATGATGTGAACAGGAAAAGGGCTATCATCCTGAATACCGTAATTGTCTTCGGATTTTTTGCGGTATTTTTTCGTTTGTCGGATTTGATGATATTCAATCATAAAATCTATGCTGGCCGCGCCAAATCACAGCAGTTCGAGGCCGAAGATATCCAGGTGAGAAGAGGCAATATCTATGACCGGAAAGGCCGGTCTTTTGCCGTTAATCTCGAACTCGAATCTCTTTACTGTGATCCGGAAGAGGTTGAGGTCGACAGGGACAGACTGAAGAGGCTGTCGGGAATCCTGGGCATGGATGCAAAGGTTATTCAGGCCAAATTCAAGCAGGACAAACGATTCATGTGGGTGAACAGGAAACTTGCCCCGGAAACCGCCGGCGCGATAAAAAAACTGAATATAAAGGGGATCGGATTTATCCCCGAGGCCAAGAGGTATTACCCGAGAGCGGAACTCGCTTCCCATGTGATCGGAATGGTAGGGCGTGAAAACCAGCCCCTGGAAGGGCTGGAGCTGAAATATGACCGGTATCTGCGCACGGCGGGCGGAAAGGTATATCTCGGAAGAGACGCGAGCGGCAAAAAACTTTCCTCGGGGGTGGACCTGGAGGCGAAGGGCAATGATGTCTTTCTGACGATTGACGAGGGGCTCCAGTATATCGTCGAAAAGGAACTGGAAAAAGCCATGTCTCAGTGGAAATCGGTTGCCGCGTCGGCAATCATGATGGATCCTTTTACCGGCGAAATACTGGCACTGGCGAACAGGCCGGCCTATGATCTGAACAATATCAGCGGCGCAAGCAGGAACGCGATCAGAAACAGGGTCATCACTGATGTCTACGAACCTGGCTCCACATTTAAGGTCATCGTTGGCACCGCTGCCCTTGAGGAGAAGCTCTATCGACTGGATTCGAGGTTTGACTGCAGCAGCGGTGCAATTGAGGCGGGAGGGAAAATCATCCATGACGCGCATAAACACGGCGTTCTCAATTTTCAGGAGGTGATACAGAAATCCTCGAATGTCGGGTCGATCATGATTGGCATGAAACTGGGCAAGGAGCGGGTTTACCGGTATGCGAAGCTGTACGGATTCGGCGATGAGACGGGCATTGATCTTCCCGGAGAGGTATCTGGGTGGATAAGAAAACCCGACAGATGGTCGGCGACGTCCATCGGCGCGATATCGATAGGACAGGAAGTGGCTGTTACTCCGCTCCAGGTCTTGCGGGCCTATTCCGTTATCGCAAACGGAGGATATCTCGTGCAGCCCCATCTTGTCTCGGAGATCAGGACGCCTGAAGGACAGGCGCTTTTCTCCTTCAGCGGAGAAAAGAAGAGAATTCTGTCGGAGAGGACCGCAGAGGTATTCAAGAATATCCTCAAGACGGTTGTCGAAGAAGGCGGCACCGCAACAGAGGCCGCAATTGAAGGGAACCAGGTCGCGGGCAAGACAGGAACAGCGCAGCTGGTAGACCAGGGGACAGGCAGGTATTCCCGGCACAGATATATCAGCTCGTTCGTCGGGTTCGTTCCTGCGGACAATCCGAAGATCGCGATGATCGTCGTCATCTATGAGCCGAAGGGGCAGATATACGGCGGCATCGTGGCAGGGCCTGTTTTCAAAAACATTACCAATCAGGCATTATCATATATGAATGTTCCGATTGATGAAAACTACAGGAAGGAGTTGCTGCTCGTTTCGAAATGATACTAGATGAAATCACAAAAGGGCTGGACATCCTTGATATATCAGGCGATACCGGGCTTGACATCAGCGGACTCTCGTATGATTCGAGAAAGACGCGCACGGGACATCTTTTCTTCGCCCTTGCCGGCGAGCATGCGGACGGGCACAGTTTTATCGGAAAGGCCCTGCAGAACGGCGCCTCTGCGGTCGTTTACGAAAAGCCGGGATTTTATGCCGGCGAAGGGGTCATGCAGCCGGTTACGTGGATACGGGTGAAGGACGGCAGGGAGGCGCTTGCCCTTGCGTCACACAATTTTTACGGAAGGCCTTCAGGGTCATTGCAGGTGATAGGGATCACCGGAACAAACGGGAAAACCACAATAACCTACCTGATAAAATCCATCCTCGAGGAATGGGGACAGAAAACAGGCCTCATCGGTACTATACAATATATGATCCGGGACGCGATCTATGACGCGACGCATACGACCCCCGAGGCCCTTGAGTTTCAGGCCCTCCTGCATGAGATGCTGGAGGCGGGCTGCGGATATGTCGTCACCGAGGTGTCTTCACACGCGCTTGCACAGAAAAGGGTGGATGGTACCGTTTTCAGGGGAGCGGTATTTACCAACCTGACGAGGGATCATCTGGATTTTCATAAGACGATGGAAAACTATTTTGAAGCGAAAACGAGGCTGTTTACCGAACTCCTGGCCCCTGATGCGGCATCGGTCATCAATTATGACGATCCGTGGGGACGAAGACTCACCGGTTTGATCAGGGGGACCTTGTATACCTATGGCCTTGAGCCCGGGGCAGATCTCCTGGCGGCAGATATTCATGACTCGTTCAGCGGGTTGAAATTCACCCTGACGATGCGCGGAAAAAAATATGACGTCGTCTCGCCGCTGATGGGGCTGCCCAATGTGTACAACATACTTTCCGCTGCGGGATTATCTCTCTCTCTGGGGGTGCCCCCGGAGGTGATTCTCGAAGGAATCAGGAAGGCAGAGCCCGCCAGGGGAAGGTTCGAGAAAGTGGACGCAGGGCAGGAATTCCTCGCCGTTGTTGATTACGCGCATACCGGGGACGCGCTGGAAAGGCTGATCTATACCGCCCGGGGCCTCACCAGGGCAAAGATCATCACGGTTTTCGGCTGCGGTGGAGACAGGGACAGGGGAAAACGGCCGCAGATGGGAGCTATCGCGACGCGGCTGAGTGACTTTGTGATCATCACATCAGATAATCCCAGATCGGAAAAACCTGAGGATATCATCAGGGAAATAGAAGCAGGCGCGGTAAGGAGAAATTACCTTGTGGAGCCGGACAGAAAAGAAGCCATACAGAGGGCGGTCTTGATGGCCGGTAAGGATGATATTGTCCTGATCGCAGGAAAAGGTCATGAGACGTACCAGGAAGTCGGGGGGAAACGATATTCATTCAGTGACAGGGAGGTTTTGGAAGAGGCGGTAAAACGGCTTATTAACAATTCATGATTGTTGTATGCGTCGATGAACAACCGTCGAAACCAGGAAGATGATGGGGAGATTAAGACTTGAAGACATAGTGCAGGCAACCGGGGGCAAAGTACTCTGCGGCAATGCCGAGGAATTTTCCGGACTTTCGATTGATTCGAGAACGATCCGGGCAGGGGAGCTTTTTGTTGCCCTGAAGGGCGATCATTTTGACGGGCATGATTATATCAATTCCGCGCTGGCAGGCGGGAGGGGCGCGCTCGTTCATTTGTCTTCCGTTGAGCCTCCTGAAAACACAACGGTAATACTTGTTCAGAATACCCTTGAGGCGCTTCAGAATCTTGCGCGCCATCTTCGCTTCAAATCGGCTGTGCCGGTTATCGGCGTCACCGGTACAAACGGCAAGACAACGACCAAAGAGCTTATTGCCTCGATTTTTGGCCAGCGTCAAAAAGTGCTCAAGACCTCGGGGAATCTGAACAATCACATCGGACTGCCTCTGTGTTTAGGCAGGATGGACGGAGATGAAGATATCATGGTGCTCGAGATGGGATCCAATGCCAGGGGAGATATCAGGCAGCTTTGCGAAATCGCGCTGCCTGATTTTGCGGTGGTGACGAATGTTGGTCCGGCGCATCTTGAAGGCTTTGGAAGCCTTGAGGCGGTAAGGGATACGGATCTCGAAATACTTGCCTATGCCAAAACTGCCTCGGTGAATGCTGATGATGCCTTCCTTCTTGAGGGAATAACAAATTACAGGGGCAGGCTGATCACCTATGGCATAAAAAACAACGCGGATGTCTCCGCAAAGGATATTATGCTGGGTACAAGGGGATCAGGGTTCAAACTCTGCCTTCCGGGCAAAAGGAAAATAGCCGTCAGTCTGCAGCTGTCGGGGACATTTAATATCTATAATGCCCTTGCCGCGGCCTCTGTGGCAGATGCCCTCGGAATCGGACTGGACGATATAAAAAACGGTCTTGAGTCTTTTGGCGGGGTGCCGATGAGGCTCGAGATAAAGGAGATGCGCGGAGCACTGGTGATAAGCGATGTCTACAACGCAAACCCTGCTTCCATGGAGGAAGCCCTGAAGGAGCTTGTCAGGCTGAAGCGGAAGCGCACGATCGCGGTGCTGGGTGACATGCTCGAACTCGGCGGTTATGCCGGGGAAGCGCATAAGAAGCTGGTCCGGCTCGTGTCCGATCTCAATATCGATCTGCTTGTGGCGGTGGGGCCTGAGATGAGCAGGGCGGCAGCGGAATTTAAGGGGAGTTTTTATACATCGGCAGATTCAGAGAGCGCACGATCACTTTTGTCAGGGATCTGCGGTTCAGGAGACGCCATTCTTGTAAAGGGTTCGAGAGGAATGCTCATGGAAAAAGTATTGCAGGAAACAGATGCTTCCGGTGCCGGAGAGGGGACGCATGCTCTATAAGATTTTATACAGCATGCATGCATACTTTTCGCCGCTGAATGTGTTCAGGTACATAACGTTCAGGACCGCCCTGGCAGTTTTTACTGCGATGGTACTGTCCCTGCTGATCGGGCCGAAGATAATAAGCTGGCTCAGGAAGATAAGTATAACCCAGCAGATACGTGACGACGGCCCGCAGACCCATCTGAAGAAAACAGGGACGCCGACTATGGGCGGTATCATCATCATTGTGAGCATTCTCTTTTCGATGCTGATGTGGGGCGATCTCGGGAATATATACATCTGGATCGTGCTCCTGTCGCTTGTCGGTTATGGCGGCATAGGCCTGCTCGATGATTACCTGAAGGTGATCAGGAAAAATCCAAAAGGGCTCCGCGCCTGGTACAAATTCGGCGCTCAGATACTGCTGGCGCTCATAATAGGCGTCATACTGTATAAAAACCCTAATGACCCTTTCAGGTCGGTCCTCAGCATCCCATTTTTCAAGAGATGGCTGATTGAACTCGGGTGGTTCTATATACCGTTTTCGGTGCTCGTCGTTGTCGGTTCATCGAATGCGGTAAACCTGACCGACGGGATCGACGGGCTTGCCATAGGCCTTGTCGGCGTTGCCGCACTGGCGAACATGATACTGGTGTACATTTCAGGTAATGCGAACTTCGCCCAGTACCTCCAGGTGCTCTATCTGCAGGGCACCGGCGAACTCACGGTCTTTTGCGGGGCGATGCTCGGGGCTGCTCTGGGCTTCCTCTGGTTCAATTCATATCCGGCCGACGTCTTTATGGGAGATGTTGGCTCACTGAGCCTCGGAGGCGCGCTCGGTACGCTGGCGGTCATAACAAAGCACGAGATCGTGCTCGCGATTGTGGGGGGCATTTTCGTTATCGAGACCTTTTCCGTGGTTTTCCAGGTGGCCTCCTTCAAACTGACCGGAAAGAGAATTTTCAAAATGGCGCCGATACATCATCATTTTGAACTCAAGGGATGGCATGAGTCAAAGGTTATCGTGCGGTTCTGGATTGTCGGAATAATGCTTGCGTTGCTCAGTCTCGCGACGCTGAAACTGAGGTGATACATGGAAAAAGCAGCCGGGACTGACATTGTGAAACTGAGGGGCAACAGGAGCGCCGCGGGCCTGCTGCTTTTGACCGTATTTCTGGCCTGCCACCTGATGGCAGGAGCTGCCGAGTCCTCGGAGGACTTACAGTCAAGGGCCGCGGTGGTGATGGACGCGGCAACCGGAAGGGTGCTCTACGCAAAGAACCCCGAGTTGAGGCTGATGCCTGCGAGCACCACCAAGTTAATGACCGCACTGGTGGTTATCGAGAAGGCGAACCTGAAGGACATTGTCACGGTGAGCCGGAGGGCCGCATACACGGCGCCAACCCGGTCCGGGCTCAAGCCCGGCGATAAAGTCACTATAGAGACACTCCTCTATGCAGCGCTGATGAAATCCGCGAATGATGCGGCAGTGGCGCTTGCCGAGGCGGTGGCGGGCTCGGAAGAGAACTTCGTTCAGATGATGAACAGGAAGGCGCTGGCTATAGGCGCGAATGACACCCACTTTATCAATGCCAACGGGCTTCCCGGGGCAGGCCAGTACATAACAGCCTTTGATCTTTCAAAGATCATGAGGCACGCGATCAAGTATCCCGTCCTGAAAGAAATACTGGGAACCAGGATAACGGAGATTTCTACCGAGACCGGCAAGACGATGTTCATAAAGAATACCAATAAGCTTTTGTGGTCCGACGAAGACGTTTTGGGAGGCAAGACAGGCTATACAAATCAGGCGAGACACTGCTTTGTCTGCGCCGGTGAGAGGGACAAGGATACCCTTATTGTCGCGCTGCTCGGCAGTCCGCGAAGGGAACTGCTCTGGAGAGAGACAGAGGAGTTGATGACGTTTGGCTCAAAGGTCCTCAACAATGCTGAAGAACCGGTTGTGTACCTGACCAGGGCAGACTACGACGCGGCGCAGATTACCAAGGCGGCATATACCAAAAAAACGTCTGCAAGGGCCTTAAAAAAGAAACATGAGAACAGGAAAAAGAAGAAACAGATTGTCACGGCAAAAAAGAAAGTGACGAAAAAGAAGCAGTTGGCAAGCGATAAAAAGAGGAAGAAAACAATCGCGAAGAATAAAAAAACAAAGAAAACTCAGGTAGCTGAAAAAGGCAAGGATGATACTAAAGGATAAAAAAGTAACGGTTGTAGGGCTTGCACGGAGCGGCGCGGGTGCAGCGAGACTGTTGTCCCTGATGGGAGCAGACGTTACGGTGACTGATACAAGACCGGAGAGCGAACTGACAGATCTGCTCGGAGGGCTTGATACTTCGGTGAAGCGCGCGCTCGGAGGGCATC
>JAOUFP010000148.1 GCA_029858145.1 Nitrospirota bacterium
GCAGGAAAAACTCGGCTCAATAGGTCAGGCTGTAGCGAACAAGGAAAAAGAGGTAAAGGTAGCTGAAAACGTGGCAGAGTCTGAAAAAGGCAAGAAAAAGGCAGAGGCCGACCGGCGCGTTTTTGTCGAGCAACAGGAAGCTGAGGCCATAAAAGGTGAAAACATGGCCCGGGCCGATATAGCTTCTGCTGATGCGGAACTGGCCATGAAACAGGCGGCTGCCTTGAAACTTGGAGAAGTTGCCAAACGTGAGGCCCAGGTTGAAATACAAAAGGCGCAATACAGGGCAGAGCAGGAGCGACTGAATGCTGAAGAGGTTGTAAAGAAGGAAATTGAAAAACGTAAAATTGAAATTTCCGCCGAGGCTGAGGCTGAAAGAATCCGCAGAGAAGCAAAGGGCCAGGCAGATGCAATCTTATTAAAATATGAGGCTGAGGCAAGAGGCATCAGGCAGGTCCTCGACAGCAAGGCGGCCGGATATCTGGAATTGGTAAAAAGCTGCAATGGCGACGCCAGGTCTGCTGCTACCCTGCTCATGACAGAGAAAATAGAACACATCGTTACATTGCAGGTTGAAGCAATCAGGAATATCAAAATAGACAAAGTAACCGTTTGGGATTCTGCGGGGGATGGGAAGGGCGGTTCTTCAACTGCCAATTTTCTTGCAAGTCTCATAAAAAGCCTTCCGCCATTGCAGGATGTCGCGGGTATGGCAGGACTGGAACTTCCAAAATATCTCGGAGAAATGACGAATAAGGACGAGGCCGGAAACAGCAATTAATTTAAAAGAAAGGTTGAAAGTTCAAATTCGCCAAGGAAGGTCCAATCCTTCGTGGATGGCGGCAAGACACGAAAGATGGTATAAATTACCTCCCCGTTATTTCACTGCTTGTGGTTAATAATATGCCATGCTTTTTGATAGTCTTCAGAACGTCGTCCATGTTTTTACGGGTCATAATCGCGTCTTTGACCACCGAAACTGTATAGCCCCTGTTAAGGGCGCCTAATGCGGTGTAATATACGCAGTACGCAGCGTCAAGGCCCACCAGGTAGACCTCATCGACCTGATTCTGAATCAGGAATTCTTCCAGATGCTGGTTTGAAAAGGCGTCCGATATCTTTTTCGTGAAATCGTTCCGGTTTATCACTTTAATCCTGGAATCGAGTTCTGTCCCGGGCATGCCGTCGATTGCCCGCCCGGCAAAAAGCCTCACAATAAAGTTGTTTTCAAACACCTGCCGTATGTAGGCCACTTTCATGCCTGTCTTCGAGGCGCTCTCTATAAGCCTGTTAATGGCTGCGATCTGCGCCCCTGCATTATTAAATGGGACCGGTTGTCTGCCCTTCAGTCCGGTGTAGTCCTCCTGAACATCGATAACCAGAAGCGCCTTTTGCGGGTTTGCGTACCTGCTTATCCTCCTGCCTTCGGTCGGCGCGTATATTTTTTTTGCCGCAAATAGAAAAGCGCCGGCGACTATCAGCACGATCGCCACCAGAAATATCAGGACATATTTCTTAACAGTCATATCTTTTTCCTCTTTCACCCTTCTCCCTGAAAAAACCTCACTTAATAATAAAGTATCACAAATCCCATTTCTTCAGCGCGAAAATTACCGGCGGGCGGCAGCCCGCCGGCAAAGGGATTCGTTGTGCGTCCTGGGTTTCAATTCAGGCGAAGTCATTCTGACTGACTGCATCCACATCCTTCCTTTGATTCACCCACGCCGGATGGAATAGCTGCATTCAGATTTGAGGCGAATTTATCCATCTTGGATGCTGCGCCCTTCCGGACTATCCTTCCGATTTCAACCGCCTCTTTTACTTCACTTTCATCTGCTCCGCTTTCCAACGCCTTGTCCACGTGATACTGCAGGCACGGCTGGCAGTTTGTCGTGACCGAGGCGCCGATCGCCACCAACTCTTTGATCCGATTGTCGAGCTTCATGGGAAATTACCTCCTTCCCAAACATACAAGTGTTTCTCTCTTCATTTTTCATTTGAGACAACAGCCTTTCCCTTCGATTGCCTCACTGTTTTCCTGCTAACAGCAGCCCTTGTCTTTTTTGAACTCGCTGAACATCTGGAAGCAGTTCATCATGTTTTCGCCTGTGCAGCACTTCTCAACAATGGTTTTGCATCTTTCCTTGACTTCCTGTCCCGTGACCTCAAGGCGGTACCCGTCTTCGAGCTCCGTAACGCTGAAATTGCAGCATGGTTTTTCCATTCATCTCACCTCCTTTCTTAGTTCGAGTGTTCTAATTATCTCGAACTATACTGACAAAAAAAGTTATCCCAGGAAAGCCTTTATAGCATCAATAACATCCTGATTGACCCTGCACCTGAAGTTCTGGCCTTCCCGCACACAGGTGATCAGCCCGGCATTCTGTAGTTCCTTGAAATGGTGCGAAATCGTCGAGCGCGAAAGGTCCATGCAGTCGCACATCTTTGTGAACGCCCTGTCGATGCTGCCGTCTCCAAGACAGCAGGGACCATCGCCTGAAACCGTAAACCCTGCCGTGGGCTTTGCTACCCCTGAAGTTTGACACTGCCTGTAAATCGTCAGAAAAATTTTCAGCCTCTGTTCGTTTGACAGTGCCTTGAAGATTTTTGAATAGTTCGATAGTTCCATGACCATAGAATAGCTCTATTGTCAGGACTTGTCAATAATTTTTTTTGGACAGAAAAATAAGCCGGGAATGTCACGTGCCAACCATTTAAAAAACTATCTGACAGGGAATGCCTTCTCTTTCAAATGCCGTCTTCAATTCCTCCCCCTTTTGAGAAAAAAAGCTGTCTTCCATTGCCCACTGCATCCCATGGCTTTTGTATGTCTTGTCTGCGTAATGATAGTTCAGCCGGTCAAGGATCACATACTCCACCTTGCCCTTTAGTACGCTCACCAGTCCATCGGCACCCGGAAGGATCGGGGCTATCATGGCGAAGGTTTTAATCCGTTCAAGGCGAAGTCTCGCCAGTGCGTCGATTCTCTCTTTTAATGGCGGCGCCCCTGGTTCGAAAATCCTCCTTATCTTCTCATCCGCCGTGGTTATGGTGAATCCGACCTCCGCATCGGTCGCCTTCTTCAGTATTCCGATATCCCGCAGAACGAGAGGGGATTTGGTCTGCACCGTGAAAGGCCATCCATTTTCAACGAGAATCTCAAGACATCTCAGCGTAAGCATATACCTCTTTTCCAGCGGCTGATACGGGTCGCACACGCCGCTTATCCAAACCCTTCCTGCCTTCTTTCTCTTTACCTCATAGGCAAGAAGCTCAGGCGCATTCATTTTTACATCGACAAACTCACCCCATTTCTCACTGTGTCCCGTAAACCGCTTCATAAATTTCGCGTAGCAGTAGACGCAGCCATGCTGGCAGCCGACATAAGGGTTCAAAGCATAATCGTAGACCTGAGATTTGGACAGAATGCTCTTTGCCTCTATCTCCCTGATCTTCATATCTCAAACTCTATCACGGTCCGCGATTTACGCATAGTGCATAATACGGTTTGATCCCAAAAAAAATTCCTACCCGCATGCTTGACACAGTAAGTTAGCATGACGTACCATTAATTATGGTAACTTAACCAATAATCATGGTAATGGAGAAAGTATGCTTGAGAGCCTGTTCGGCAACCCGGTAATAGAAAAAATATTCTTTACGGTTCTTGCCTATAACGAATGTTATGCACTTGGCCTGGCAAAGACTTTTGACGAGCCGGTAAACAAGTTTCAGCAACAGTTAAAGAGGCTGGAAGAGGGAGGAATCATTGTCAGTCGTCTTGTTGGCAGGACACGGATATATACGTTTAACCCCCGATATGCCTTTCTGAAGGAATTAAAGGCTTTAATTTCCACTGCATATGAATTTATTCCGGAAGCGGAGAAAGAAAGATTCTACATTAAGCGCACAAGACCGAGAAGGGCGGGTAAGCCGTTGTGAGGGTTGACTGGAAAAAGATTAAAATAAGAGAACTTGCTGCGCTTGTCTGTCAAAAACTGGACGAAAACGATATTGACGCTGTTCTGGTGGGCGGGGCATGTGTATCCATTTATACGAAAAATGAATATGTTTCATATGATCTTGATTTCGTTTCACATTCGCGACTGAAAGATATTTCAGAGGTATTAAAAGACTTGGGCTTTAAGAGAGAAAGTTCACGCCATTTTGTGAGGGCTGAATGCCCTTATTTCATAGAGTTTGTTGCACCGCCCCTGTCGATCGGCAGTGAAAGGGTCAAAGAGGAAGAAAAAATAAAGACGCGGTTTGGAAGGATCACACTTCTTACCCCCACTGACAGTGCAAAAGACAGGCTTGCAGCGTATTATCACTGGAATGACCCCCAGGCCCTGGAACAGGCAGTCATGGTGGCAAAAGCACAAAAAGTGAATCTAAGGGATATAAAGAGATGGTCTGTCGCCGAAGGGCACAAGGAGAAGTATGAGGCTTTTCTCAAGAGGCTGAAAATATAACTTTCCCGCTTCTTCGCTTTCATGCATGTCTCCTAAAGGTTTCAATAGCAGGCCAGGAGGCTTTTCCCCGCTTTCAGAAACGTCCCCGAAGTTCCCAAAATGAAACTTGCGTTAACAGCCGTAACGTAATATGATTAATTAATTTTGGGCGTTGCGCCGACGGGAAGACGGACTAAAGAGAGGCGGTTGTCAGCAGTGGCGTTTACGGGGCATTATGGCATCCCTGAAGAATTGTATGTCCTGATCAGCGTCATCGCCTCTGTAACGGTACTCTTTCTTATAATACGAGGGCTCATCCCACGGCTCACCGCCAGGGTGCAGCAAAGGCTTAATTTCGAAAAAAGTCTCGTCGGCGACCTGAACCGGCACCTTCGGTCAGTCCTCAGCATAAGTTATGTAATATTCATCCTCACTTATCTTGAAACCCTCCCGCAGATAGCGAAGCACGCCGCTCCTGTTTTGAGATACCCCATTCTCGATGTAGAGACTCTGACCCTCAGCCTCTCGTCCCTTTTAAGGGGGGTCCTCGGCTTTTACCTCCTGCTCATGATGACAAAGGCGCTCAGGACGTTCATACGCATGTATCTCACCTATAAGAGCGGAGGGAAGGAGTTCGAAAGCACGGTGGATATCCTCGTCTATAATTCCGCACTCATTGTAATAATCCTGCTGAGCCTCTCTCTTATGGGGATAAGCTGGAAACTCCTTTTGCCGGTCGCCGGGGCGCTCGGCATCGGCATCGGGTTCGGTGTGAGGGACATCGCCAACAACTTCGTCAGCGGCTTCGTGATCCTCACCTCGCGGTCGGTGAAACGCGGCGACTGGATCACCCTGGGGGACAACTTCGGAAGGATCGTTGACATCGGCATCAGGACCGCAACACTGAGGACCCTCGATAACATAGATATCATCATCCCCAATTCCCACCTCATCTCGAACGAGCTGATAAACTGGTCGTACACTGACAACATCGTAAGGATCCACATTCCCGTCGGGGTCTCCTACGGCAGCGATACGCACCTCGTGAGAGAGACGCTCCTCGGCGTGGCACGTGACCTAGAGTATGTCCTTTCAGTGCCGGAGCCTGAGGCGAGGTTTATGGAGTTCGGCAACAGCTCCCTTAACTTTGAGCTGCTCGTATGGGTGGATCTGAGGAAGATCAAGATCCCCCTGCTGAAAAGTATCGTCAACTACGCCATATGGGACGCCTTCAAGGAAAAGGGCATCCAGATTCCGTTCCCGCAGAGGGACATATGGTTCAGGAACGAGCTGAAGGTTGAAGATAAAGGGCAGGGGCCTGCGCAGAAGGAAGGGAACTGAAAGACTCTTCCTGAAGGCGGAATGTTCTTGGATTAAATCATGCGTGATCAAACAAAGCGTCTGGAATTTGAGATGGCTGACGTGGTATCGCCCTTATGATGAAAGCGGCTGTAATAGACAGATACGGCGGCAGCGAGGTCGTCCACATCAGGGATGTGACGCCTCCTGTTTCGGGACGCAGCGACGTGCTCGTCAGGGTCCATGCGGCCTCCGTCAATCCTCTTGACTGGAAGGTCCGTTCCGGCATGACAAAGATCCTCACCGGCCGCGCCTTCCCCAAGATATTGGGGAGCGAGTGCGCCGGAGAAATCGTTGAGAAAGGCGCCGGCGTGACCCTTTTTCAGAAAGGCGATCAGGTCATCGTCTACCCGGGGATCAGGCGTCTGGGCGCCTTTGCGGAGTATGTCGCCGCCGGCGGGCAGAACACCTTCTTGAAGCCGCGGAACATAACCTTCGGGCAGGCCTCAGGGATACCCGTTGCCGGCATCGCGGCGCTCCAGGCCCTTCGGGACCTCGGCCATATTGAGCCGGGGATGAAGGTGCTGATAAATGGCGCTTCTGGAGGAGTAGGCCATTTCGCGGTGCAGATCGCCAAGGTTTTCAACTCGGCCGTCACGGCGGTCTGCAGTGATGCAAACGCCGATTTCGCAAGAGGCCTCGGAGCCGACAGGACAATCGATTACCTGAAGGAGGATTTTACGAAAGGCGAGGAGCGCTTTGACGTCATATTCGATGCGGTGACGAAACGCACCTTTGCTGAATGCAGGAAGGCGCTGACGCCGACGGGGGTATATGTCAGCACGCTTCCGTCTTTTTCGGTCCTCCTGAATCAGTACGTTCTGGGTTTTTTGACGGGGCGGAAGGCGGCAAGCGTCATGGTCAGGCCTAATGCAACAGACATGGAGTGGATGAGGACCCAAATCGAGGAAGGCAGGATTAAGGTTGTTGTCGACAGGGTCTATCCCCTGGAGCAGATACGGGAAGCATTTGCCTACAGCGAGACGGGAAAGGCGCGGGGGAAAATCATCATTAAGATTACATAGTACCTGCTCCATCCGCAAAAAAAATATTCTCATGAAATAATATGAGCATTACCGGTGGAGATAAATAAATCTTCGCTTGACACCGAGACAATTAACTGGTAATTTGTGGACAAGGGGACACCACAGATGGGATTTCAAGTTGTTATATCATTGCAGCAA
>JAOUFP010000149.1 GCA_029858145.1 Nitrospirota bacterium
GTACTGCGAAATATCATAATTCTGGCAGTGCTTGCATCTGAAGTTGCAGCCTACCGTTGCTATTGAGAGAGAAGTGGATCTGGGGAGAAAGTGAAAGAGCGGTTTTTTTTCTATCGGATCGATGTTGACAGAGATAATCTTTCCGTAGACGAGGCTGTAGAGCGTACCCTCCCTGTTTTCGCGGACCGCGCAGATGCCCCTGTGGTGATTTTTTATGATGCAGTTGTGGTTGCATAAATGGCATCTGACTTCTGCGTCCCCCAGCTTTTCATATATCATCGCCTCTTTCATGTGTAAATTATAGCAGGTTTCGTCTGCCTGTAAATATCAATAGAGAGTCTGTCTTTGTTGACTTAAAAGCGGAGCGGCAGATAGAATAATCAAACAACGGTGAAACTTTGACAGGAGGTAAAAAATGCCTATATATGAATATATCTGTCTGAACTGCACTGAGAAATTCTCAGTGCTTCAGAGCATTCATGCTTCCGGACATGACACAAAATGTCCGAAATGCGCGTCAAAGGAGATAAAAAAGGTGATATCCGCGTTTTGCTGTTCTTCAGGTTCCGCCGGCGCGTCTTCATCTTATCCGTCAGGCGGCTTTTCCGGAGGCGGTTGAGGCGTTTCATCCTGCTGAACGGTTCGTTCAGCGAAATCTTCAACACAGGAAAAGTCTTGACTTTTTCAGTACTTAGCAATAAAATTTCTCAAAATGCTTTAAAGAGGTGAAGGATGGCTTATAAGCTGCTTCTCGCAGATGACAGTATTACCATACAGAAGGTAGTAGAACTCGTCCTCGCTGAAGAGGATTTCGACATAAAGTCTGTAAGCGACGGTGAAGAAGCCCTCAATCTCCTCGATTCCTTTAAGCCGGATATCGTCCTTGCCGACATAGAGATGCCCAAGGTCAACGGCTATAATTTGTGTGAAAAAATAAAGATGAATCCTGCTACATCCCATGTCCCCGTCATTCTCCTTGCAGGTGCGTTTGAGCCTGTCGACGAGGAGCTTGCGAAGCAGGTCGGTGCCGATGATTCCGTCATCAAACCGTTTGAATCGCAGGAACTTATAAGCAAGATAAATTCTGCGCTGACCATGGTTTCTGCAGAAGCTGAGGAGGCGGTGCTGTCAGGGGAAGAGGAAGTGTTTGAAGCTGTTGAGGAGGCCGACGTCTTTGCGGAAGCCGCTGCTGTTGTTGCGGAGGGTGCCGAAGTTCCCGGGGGCGAAGGGCTTGAGGAGGACCTCTGGTCCATGGAAGAAATTCCCGTGGCTGCAGAAGAGGCTGCCGAAGAAGCTGTAGTTGCAGAAGAGGGGCTTGAAGAAGCGTTTGAACTGGAGGAAGAAGCGCCCGTGACTGCTCCGGAAATTGAACCGGAGCCTGTCAGGGAAGAAGTCGGACGTCCGGTTGCCAGAGGTGCTGTCATAACCGGGGCTGAGATGCCCTCAAAAGAAGAGTTTCTGAAGCAGTTCGAAAAGGTCATGGCTGAAAAGGTTGATTCGGTCATGTCCGATGCCGCTATAAAAGAAGCCTTGCTCTCTTCGCTCACCCCTTTCATGAAGGATGCGGTAGAGAAGGTATTGTGGGAAGTGGCGCCTGAGATTGCCGAGAAGGTCATGAAGGAAATTCTCAGGAGTGCTGTTTCATCTTTGACCACTGAAGTGGAAAAGGTAATTTGGGAGACCGTTCCCGACCTGGCGAACACAATGATCACCAGAGAAATTGAAAAAATAAAGTCTGAATTTTAGGAACAAACTATATATGCATTTTTGACGGGGAAACGGCAGTGCCAATTCCCCGTCTTTCTTTGTGATGGACGAGATAGAGAAAAGTTATAATCCGGAAGGCGTCGAAAAGAAATGGTATGAATTGTGGGTCGGCAGAAATTATTTTCTGGCAGATCCGGATTCTGATGCCGGGGCCTTTTCTGTTGTCATACCGCCCCCGAATGTGACGGGAACGCTTCATATGGGGCATGCCCTTAACACGACCATACAGGATATCCTTGTGCGCTGGAAGAGGATGTGCGGCTATAATGTGCTGTGGGTTCCCGGCATGGACCATGCCGGCATCGCGACCCAGAACGTGGTTGAAAGACAGATTGCTTCTGAAGGCGTTGACAGGCACATTCTCGGCAGGGACGCCTTTATAGAACGGGTGTGGCAGTGGAAATCCGAATACGGCGGCAGGATCATTCATCAGTTGAAGCGCCTCGGGGTGTCGTGTGACTGGTCAAGAGAGAGATTCACGCTTGACGAGGGGCTCTCGCGGGCTGTCATCGAGGTCTTTGTCAGTCTATATGATCAGGGGCTTATCTACAGGGATAACAGGCTTATCAACTGGTGCCCGAGATGTCATACCGCGTTGTCCGATATTGAAGTGGAACACGAAGAAATTGAAGGCAAGCTGACCTACATTAAATACCCGCTTGCTGAAGGTGATGGTTTTGTGACGGTTGCAACGACCAGGCCGGAGACAATGCTTGGCGATACGGGCGTCGCGGTCAACCCGGAAGACGAACGGTATAAGGACATCATCGGGAAAAGCATATTTCTTCCGCTCACCAAAAGAAGGATCCCGGTTGTGGCGGACAGCACCGTTGATGCTGCCTTTGGAACGGGTGCGGTGAAGGTTACGCCGTCTCACGACTTTAACGATGAGGCGATCGCCAAACGACAGGAACCAAAGCTTCCCTTTATTCAGGTAATCAGCCCTGAAGGAAGGATGACCGCTGACGCAGGCGGCAGGTATGCGGGAATGGACCGGTATGAATGCAGAAAGGCTGTGATCAGGGACCTGGAAGAAGAAGGACTCCTTGTCAGGCAGGAGAAATATGCCCATTCCATAAGTCAGTGTTACCGCTGCAAGACGGTTATAGAGCCGCTTCCGGCGCTGCAGTGGTATGTGAAAGTGCAGCCCCTGGCAGATGAGGCCATAAAGGCGGTCAGGGAAGGCGGAACGAAAATCCTTCCGAAATCCTGGGAGAATACCTATTTTGCCTGGATGGAAGGGATAAAGGACTGGTGTATATCCAGGCAGATATGGTGGGGACACAGAATCCCCGCCTGGTACTGTGATGCCTGCGGTGAGGTGATCGTCTCCAGGGTGACGCCGGAAAGATGCTCGAAATGCGGCGAATCCCGCCTCAGACAAGATGAGGATGTGCTCGATACGTGGTTCTCGTCAGCGCTCTGGCCGTTTTCTACCCTCGGATGGCCTGACAAAACCGCAGAACTGGGAAAATATTATCCGACCTCGGTGCTCGTCACCGGCTTTGATATCATATTTTTCTGGGTTGCCCGCATGATGATGATGGGAATAAAGTTCATGGATGATGTCCCCTTCAGGGATGTCTATATCCATGCATTGGTGAGAGATGCCAGCGGACAGAAGATGTCCAAGTCGAAGGGCAATGTAATAGACCCGCTCATCATGATGGACAAGTATGGCACTGATGCGTTCAGATTCACGCTTGCTGCCTTTGCCGCTCAGGGAAGGGATATCAAGTTTTCAGAAGACCGGGTGGAAGGATACAGGCATTTTGTCAATAAACTCTGGAATGCTTCCAGATTTATTCTCCTTAATGCGGGCGAAGTCCCGCTGCCGGAAGAGATTGACGCAGAGAAGCTTGATATCGGAAGCAGGTGGATATTGAGCAGACTTTCGTTCGCCGCCGGAGAAGTGAACCAGTCCCTTGAGGATTACCGGTTTAATGATGCGGCAAACAGCATATATCAGTTTGTCTGGCACGAACTCTGCGACTGGTATATCGAGATGGTAAAGCCGGTCCTGTATGATGCAGCGGCAGACAAGCTCCCCATCAAGCAATGCCTCCTTTATGTTCTTGAAAGAACCCTGCGGCTGCTCCATCCCTTTATGCCGTTCGTTACCGAGGAAATATGGCAGAATATGCCTCATGAGGGAGATACGATCGTCAGGGCCGGGTATCCGCGGAATTTAGCGAGGGAGAACCAGGCTGAAGAACATATGTCGATTATTATGGAAGCGGTGATGGGTATCAGGAACATCCGGGGAGAATTAAATCTTTCTCCTAATCTTGAATTAAAGGCATATGTCAAAACGCTGAGTGAAAATGCGCGGAACGTTCTTTCCGGGAATCTTACGTATCTGAAGAAACTGGCAAAAGCGGATATCGTAGCGATAGGCCCTGAGGTAATGAAAATGAAAGGATCTTCCGTCGCTGTCAGAAATCATATTGAAGTATATGTTCCTCTTGAAGGGTTGCTCAATCTCGATATTGAAATCGAACGGCTGAAGAAGGATGAGGCAAGAACCGATGAGTCCCTTGTTTTTCTGAACAAAAAACTTCTTAATGAAGACTTCATAAAAAGGGCTCCGAAAGACGTTGTCGCGAAGGAACAGGAAAAGTATGAAGAGTGTTTGAGAAAGAAGGAAAGAATACTCGAAAATCTTTTGAAACTGTATGAAGCAAAGGGGGAAAAATGATCGGGGAAAAAGAGCAGGAAATCGCGGGGAGAGACCTTGAAATTATCGAGGGTGAATTCATCAGAATACGGCAAAGCAGTGTGAGAAACGTCGAGGGCGGGCATGTCGATATGGAGCAGGTATGCGCGTTCAGCATGGATGGAGATAAGATTGAAGCCACGCAGGCCGCGGCAGTTATGCTGAGCGGCAATGATGTCACGATGAACCAGAGCATGAGCCTGGTGGCGGCCGGAAACAATACAAAATTTAAATATTCCTGTGTGCCGTTGTCTTTAAGCCGGGAAAATGCGACGGTGAAGAAGAGCGCTGCCGGAATCATTGCTGCCGGCAATGTGAAGGCCGAAAACAGTGCGGCCGTATTTGTCCTCGCCAGGAACATTGAGGGAAATCTGAATACGTTGCTTGACTGGAAATCCGCGGCAGCATTTGGTGCAGTTTTCGGAGGCGTGTGGGGGCTCTTGACGCTGCTCAAAAGGAGATAGGCCGCTCATGCAGATACCTTCGGCTGTCATTGAGATGATCAAAAATGCCATTGAGGAAGACATCGGTTTTGGTGATGTTACCTCGGCATTGATCATACCGGAAGAGAGCGAGTCGAGGGCTTTATATGTGGCAAAGGAAGACTTTGTGGTGGCCGGCTTTCCTTTCGCGCTGGAAGTCTTCAAAATACTGGATCAGGATACTGTTTCTGAAGCCTTTGTCCCGGAGGGCGCAAAAGTCAGTAAGGGTGATATCCTGGGAGAAGTTTCGGGCAAGACAAGGGTGTTGCTTGCCGGCGAGCGGGTAAGCCTCAATATCCTGCAGAGGCTTTCCGGTATCGCTACCCTTACCAGCCATTTTGTCGATGCGGTGGCGGGGAGCGGGGCAAAGATCGTCGATACACGAAAGACCACCCCCTGCCTGAGATTTATGGAGAAATACGCGGTCAGAACCGGAGGCGGGATAAATCACCGGTTCGGCCTGTTCGACGGAATCCTGATCAAGGATAACCACATCGAAGCTGTCGGGAGCATCGCAAAAGCGATAACAGCGGCAAAGGCGGGGCCTCATCTAGCAAAGATTGAGATTGAGGTCGAGAACCTCGGCGATCTCAGGGAAGCGGTTGAAGCCGGCGCCGATGTTATCATGCTGGATAACATGAGCGTAAGTGACATGAAGGAAGCCGTCAGTATTGTTCAAAAAAGAATCCTCCTTGAGGCCTCCGGAAACGTTTCCATGAAGAATGTCAGGGAAATTGCCGAGACCGGCGTTGATCTGATCTCAATCGGGGCACTCACACATTCAGCAACTGCCGCGGACATAAGCCTCAAGATTGTCCTGTAAATTCCTTTCTGGTTCCCGCTGTTTCCTTTCACGAGAAGAATTGCCGGGCAAAGGCATGCCGGATGGTCTGAAGTCATATCTCCTTGCTATGGATAAGCCCTGAAGATATATAAAAAAGTGTTCCTGCTGCAATTGACAAAGTTGCATATTTCCTTTATTTTTAAAGATCATGAGATTGCCGGACTGGATACGGACACGAGGCGTTGCTGATAATCATGAAACAAAAAACCTGCTGAGGCGGCATAATCTTTCCACCGTTTGCGAAGAGGCACGTTGTCCGAACAGGAGCGAGTGCTTTGCAAAACCTACCGCAACCTTCCTGATACTTGGATCCAGCTGTACGAGAAACTGCGGGTTTTGCTCGGTGAAATCAGGGCTGCCCGGGACAGTTGACGGGAATGAACCTGAAAATGTCGCAGGGGCAGCTGCAGAAATGGGACTTAAATATATCGTCATTACTTCTGTAACAAGGGATGACCTCCCTGACGGCGGAGCAGGTCAGTTTGCGCAGACGGTAAACGCTGTAAGAAAAAGGCTGCCCCGGGTGAAAATTGAAGTTCTTACGCCCGACTTTCAGGGGGATGTCAGTTCCCTTAAGGCGGTCCTGGCAGCCGGACCGGACGTGTTCAATCATAACATGGAAACGGCTGAGAGGCTTTATCCCGTTGTCAGGCCTTCTGCGGATTACGAAAGGTCTCTTTTTATGCTGCGGCAGGCAAAAAATATCGCACCTCATATCTTTACAAAATCGGGCTTTATGCTCGGCCTTGGCGAGACCTTTGCCGAGGTCATTTCTCTTTTGTCGGATTTGCGAAAAGTTAATTGTGATTTTGTTACAATAGGACAATATCTCAGGCCCACCAGGAATAATCTTCCTGTGGTAGAATACATTTTGCCTGAAATATTTGAAGACTTAAGAATAAATGCACTTGAAATGGGATTTAAATACGTGGCTTCCGGACCGCTTGTGAGAAGCTCTATGAATGCAGAGGAGATGTATGAACATGTTTGAATTCAACAGGATTAAGAGACTGCCGCCGTATGTGTTTGCGATCGTGAACAGTCTCAAAATGGATGCGAGAAGAAGAGGGGAGGACATAATAGACCTCGGGATGGGCAATCCTGATGGTGCTACTCCAAAGCATATTGTTGATAAACTGGTTGAGGCCGCCAGGAAGCCCAAGAAT
>JAOUFP010000150.1 GCA_029858145.1 Nitrospirota bacterium
TCAGCGCTTCGGGTACCTTGCCTTTTTTCTTTTCGCCTTTTCGGGCAGAAGATTTCCCAGCATCGACTTGAGGTTCATTTCGATCTCTTCAAGCCCGGCATTCGAGATTACTCCGAAGGGCATGACCTTTTCCTTTATCTCTATATCGACATACCGGGAATCGAGCCTGCCACTTCTCAGTTGCTCCCGCAATCTTTCCCGCGTCTCCTTGTTCCGTTCCCTCTCCTGTTCGTCTATCTCGGTTCTTGAGAAGCGCGGCTGCGGCAACAGGAGATCAAGAAGCCGCTCCTCTGCGAGATGTTTCGCTTTTTCCCGGATCTTTTCAAGATGTTCCTGTTTGACCATCGCAACCGATATTTCCGCAAGATCCCTGATCATCGACTCAACATCCCTGCCCACATATCCAACCTCGGTAAACTTCGAAGCCTCAATCTTCAAAAAAGGGGCGTTGGCAAGCCTGGACAGCCTGCGGGCTATTTCTGTTTTTCCGACCCCTGTGGGACCTATCATAATAATGTTTTTCGGCAACACCTCGTCTTTCAATTCAGGGGAAAGCCTTTGTCTTCTCCACCTGTTTCTCAAAGCTATTGCGACCGATTTTTTTGCGTCTTTTTGTCCTATGATATATTTATCGAGTTCTTCGACGATCTTTTTTGGCGTAAGATTATCCATTCTATAAAAGCTCCTCTATGCTTATATTTTCATTTGTATAAATACAGATATCTCCGGCAATCATCATTGACTTCTCGACTATCTCCCGCGCGCCAAGCTGTGTATTTTCAAAAAGCGCCTTTGCCGCAGCCTGCGCATAGGCGCCTCCCGACCCGATTGCCGCAATGCCTTCTTCAGGCTCTATGACATCGCCAGTGCCGGATATGATAAAAGTATGCTCCTTATCCGCTATTATGAGCAGTGCTTCAAGCCTTCTGAGAATCTTGTCAGTCCTCCAGTCCTTTGCAAGCTCGACCGCCGCCCGGGTAATATTTCCACGGTATGCTTCAAGCTTTGCCTCAAACTTTTCAAATAATGTGAATGCGTCAGCAGTCGCCCCCGCAAACCCCGCGACTACCTTGTCGCCGTACATGGTTCTTATCTTTTTCGCATTCTGCTTGAACACAGTATTTCCCATCGTGACTTGTCCGTCACCGCCTATGGCAACCTTTCCGTCACGTCTTACACAGAGTATCGTTGTAGCATGAAACATATCTGCTCCTTTTAAAACCTGTTTATCACATCGATATAATTTAAGAAGCCTGTAAGGCAGCAAATCTCAACCCTCTCCTGCCTTTCCTCATTCCGGGAATTATCTCATATTTCACTATATACCGCCACAATAAATCTATCCTGTTTATTTCTCCTTTTCGTCATTTGAGAGAGGGTGTGCCTTATCATACACATCCATCAGATGCGTTATGTCGATATGCGTGTACTTCTGGGTGGTAGACAAAGAGGAGTGCCCCAGCAGTTCCTGAATCACTCTCAAATCCGCTCCTGCCTGCAGTAGATGCGACGCAAAGGTATGTCTTAGCGTGTGGGGACCTATCTGCCCGTAGATGCCGATCAATCTCGAATACTTTACGACAATACGCCTTACGCCCCTGTCAGAAAGCCTGGTACCGCTTCTGTTAATAAACATCGCGCGGTTTTTCTTTTTCAGAAGCATCTTTTCGACCATATACGATTTTATGGCGCCGATCGCCTTTGAGCCTATCGGCAGAATGCGCTCTTTTTTCCCCTTGCCTCTGACCTTCACCAGGCCTTCCTTTGTATTCAGATCGTCAGCATTCAATTCTGCGATCTCGCTGACCCGTAAGCCGCTTGAATAGAGCAGTTCCAGTATAGCCTTATCCCGTGCATGAATAAAACCGATACCGTCAGGCTTTTCAATAAGAGAAAACACATCATCCACAGAGAGAAACTGGGGGAGTTTTTTCTCCGTCTTCGGCGTTGAAACAAGCTTGGCCGGATTATATTTGATGAATCCCTCTCTGCAAAGAAAATTCAGAAAAGACCTGACAGAGGCAAGCCTCCTGGAAGCTGTCGTTCTGCTAAGGCCGTCCTTTATCTGCTGCGCGACAAATCCCCTTACGTCGATCATCTCTATATCGCCGGTTTTCCCACGAATATATTCGCTGAATGCCTCGAGATCTCTCTTGTATGCCCTGAGCGTATGCCTCGATGCATCATTTTCGATTTCAAGATATCTGATGAATTGATCTATTTTTTCCTTCATGGCATGCCTATACTTGTAAGATAATTAGCCCAGTCCTTCATCGCCCGTTCGACGAGCAGCTGTTTTTTCAGTTTTTTGTCTTTCATCTTCAGTGCTTCTTCAGGCAGGGGGAAAAGACCGAAGTTGATATTGCTCGGCTGGAAATGTCTGCTTTCCGATTCGGTAATGTGCCGTATCAATGCCCCGTGAGCGGTAGTGTCGGGAACTTGCGAAACGGTCCTGCCCTGCAACCGCAGGGTCGCATTTATACCTGCTAGCATTCCCATCGCCGTCGATTCAATATATCCTTCAACCCCGGTTATCTGCCCGGCGATGTAAAGGTTATCGCTCATTTTTAAGGTCAGGTCCTTATTCAGGAAAAGGGGGGAATTAATAAATGTGTTGCGGTGAATACTCCCGAACCGGAGAAATTCGGCCTTTTCGAGTCCTCTGATCATACGGAAAACCTTTTTCTGTTCAGGCCATTTCAACCTCGTCTGAAATCCCACCATGTTATAGGCTGTCATATCCTTATTTTCGGTCCTCAGTTGGACGACCGCGAACGGTTCTCTTCCGGTACCCGGATCAGGGAGGCCAACGGGTTTCATCGGGCCGAATCTCATGGTATTAAAACCCCTCGATGCCATAACCTCGATAGGCATACACCCTTCGAAAACCCTTTTTTCCTCAAAACCCTTCGGATTAACTTTTTCAGCGTCCACTATCGCGGAATAAAACTGCCCGTATTCCTCTTCCGTCATGGGGCAATTCAGGTAATCGTCTCCCCCCTTACCATATCGGGAAGCGCGGTAGACCTTCTGATAATCAATAGAATCGGCATCGATAATAGGCGCTATCGCGTCATAAAAATAGAGATAATCGCCTCCTATGCGCTCAGAAAGCGATCCTGTGAGACTCTCTGTCGTAAGCGGTCCTGTAGCTATTACGGCTACATCGTCCGGAAGCCGAGCGTATTCTGTCCTGAAGACGCTGATGTTAGGGTTGGCAGCTATCCTGTCGCTGATTATTTCCGCAAATCTTTCCCTGTCAACGGCCAATGCAGAACCGGCAGGCACAGCAGAGGCATATGCCGCCTCCATAATCAGCGATCCGGCCATGGCCAGTTCTTTCTTCAGGAGTCCCGGCCCGCTGCAGAGGTCATTTGACCTCAGTGAGTTCGAACACACCAATTCACCCAGAAAGCCGGTTTTGTGTGCTTCAGTCAGTTTTTCCGGCCGCATTTCATATAAACTGACCTGCACCCCGCGCCGGGCTGCCTGCCATGCGGCCTCTGAGCCTGCGAGTCCGCCGCCTATAACGATCAATCTTTGTGGCATTGGTTATTATAACTTATATTTTGCTTCGGATTATGCCAATAATTATCCAGGAGGAAACTAAAAAAGATATCCAGAAGCTGACCCTGAGGACATTTATCAGGCCTGACGAGTCCCTGCCGACATCATCAGGATTGTAAAGCAAAATAGTGAACTTCTCCCTGAAATTCCTTCCCGCATAGGTGAGAACAAGGAATGAAAACAAAAAAACAAGAAAAGGAATCGAAAAAAGCACCAAACTCATACTATCTTTTATATTATTTCTTATACTTTATGTCAATTCATTCTGTCGCACCGGCCTTCAGGCTTCTTCCTTTCCAGAGCATATAGATGGCAGGATATATCACGAGTTCAAGAATAGTTGAGGTGATGACACCTCCTACCATAGGTGCAGCGATACGCTTCATGACATCGGCGCCGGTGCCATGACTGAACAGTATCGGAACCAGACCGGCAAGAATAACGCTTACGGTCATGATCTTCGGCCGAATCCTCTTGACAGCACCATACATGACAGCATCCCTGAGTTCAGCAATGGTATTCAACCTTCCCTCTTTTTTCCACTGTTCATACGCGAGATCAAGATAAAGGAGCATGACCACCCCGGTTTCGGCGTCTAGGCCGGCGAGCGCGATGATCCCGACCCATACCGCTATGCTCATATTATAATTGAGCAGGTAGAGAAGCCAGAACGATCCGACGAGCGAAAAAGGAACGGCGAGAAGCACAATCAGTGTTTTTATCATCGAATTGGTATTGAGGTAAATGAGCACAAATATCACGAGAACCGTCAGCGGTATCACCAGTTTCAATCTCTGGTGGGTTTTGACAAGATATTCGTACTCACCACTCCACTGCAGCCGGTAGCCGTCAGGCAGTTTCACCATCGACGCAACATTTTTCTTCGCCTCCTCGACGTAGCCGCCGACATCCCGTCCGGAAAAATCCACATACACATAATTTGCAAGAAGGCCTTCTTCGCTCTTGATCTGTGTCGGACCCTTCACAATTTGTATGTCAGCGATCTCCCCCAATGGTATCTGAGCTATGCCAGGCGTAACTGACGGGCCTCCCATAGCCAATGATACCCCTCCCATATTCACCGGGACAAGGATCCTTTTTATGCTTTCAATATCATTTCTCAACTCCCTCGCATATCTGACATTCACCGGATACCGTTCCCTGCCTTCAACCGTCACTGTAAGATTCATACCCCCCAAAGCACTTGCAATTATCGCCTGAACATCATCGATGGCAAGCCCATATCGGGCAATCTCTGTACGTCTGGGCTTTATATCAAGGAAATACCCTGTTGTTACCCTTTCGGCAAAGGCGCTTCTGGTGCCGGGGATGTTCCTCATCGCATTTTCAACATCCATCGAAACCTTTTCCAGGACATTCAGCTTGGGACCCAGAACCTTCACCCCTACCGGAGTCCTTATTCCTGTTGCGAGCATATCAAGCCTGGCCTTGATCGGCATGGTGAATGAATTTGCGACTCCCGGTATGGTGAGCTTTTCGTTCATCTCATTTTTGAGCTTTTCCACATTCATTCCTTCGCGCCATTCAGACTCGGGTTTAAGGTTAATGACCGTCTCGAACATTTCCAAAGGTGCAGGGTCGGTAGCCGTCTCCGCCCTCCCCCCTTTTCCAAAGACCTGCGCTACTTCAGGGATTTCCATGAGAAGCTTATCCTGCAAGGTCAGCAGCCTGGAGACCTCTGATATCGATGCGCCCGGGACCGTAACCGGCATATAAAACAGCGTGCCTTCATCAAGCGGAGGCATGAATTCAGAACCCAGCTTCATATAAGGATAAACGGTTATCCCCATTATTATGAGCGCAAGAAGAATTACCGACTTCTTGAATCGCAGGGCCAAACGGGCGACAGGCTCATAGATCTTTCTCAGGATTACACTGACGGGGTTTTCCTCTTCAGACCTGATCTTTCCCTTGATGAAAATTGTCATCAAGACAGGCGTCAGTGTTATGGCAAGGAATGCCGAAAAAAGCATCGCAAAGGTCTTGGTATACGCCAGTGGCTTAAAGAGTCTTCCTGCCTGGGCCTGGAGCGTAAATACAGGAAGAAATCCCACGGTAATGACAAGGAGTGAGAAGAAGAGCGACGGCCCCACTTCCTTCGCCGCATCGATTATCACCTCGGTCCTGCTTCCAGTCCTGCCGGTATGTTCCCAGTCTTCCAGTTTCTTATGGGCATTTTCCACCATGATGATTGAGGCGTCAACCATCGCTCCGACAGCTATGGCAATGCCACTCAGACTCATAATATTTGATGTAACTCCGAGATAGTAAATGCAGATAAAAGAAATGATTATCGCTATAGGAAGCGTCAGGATGACAACAAAAGCGCTCGGCAGATGGAATAGAAATACGATACAGACGGCGCTTACCGCAATGGTGAGCTTCAGGATTTCTTCCTTCAAGGTGTCGATCGAACGGTGAATAAGATCGGACCTGTCGTAGGTGGTAACAACCCTGACTCCCTCGGGCAATGAGGGCTGTATATCCCTGTTTATCTTCTCTTTTACCCGTTCAATAACATTCAGGACATTCTCTCCGAAGCGGACAACAACGATCCCCCCAGCAACCTCGCCCTTGCCATCAAGATCCAGAAGCCCCCTCCTGATCTCAGGGCCGAGTTGCACATTGGAGATATCCCGCAAGAGCACGGGGGTCCCGAGCCCGTTCGTACCTACCACAACATTTTCAAGGTCCGCTACGCTCTTTACATACCCCCTGCCGCGCACCATATACTCGATGCCTGAAAAATCAAGGACTCTTCCTTCAACATCGCTGTTGCTCTTTCTGATAGCCTCCATCACTTTCATCAACGGAACGTTGTAAGCCGCGAGGCGGTTAGGATCTATTGTTATCTGGTACTGTTTTACAAACCCTCCAACGCTCGCCACCTGCGATACGCCCGGGACGCTTTCGATGGCAAGTTTTATGTTCCAGTCCTGCATGGAGCGGAGTTGCGAAAGATCATGCTTTCCGGTTTCGTCCACAACCGCATAGGAAAAACCCCAGCCGACACTGGTCGCATCAGGACCCAGCACAGGGTTCACCTCCTGCGGCAGTTTGCTCCGCACCGACTGCAGGTATTCAAGGACCCGGCTTCTGCCCCAGTAGATATCAGTTCCTTCTTCGAAGATTACATATATAAATGAACTGCCGAGAAAAGAGAAGCCTCTCACGGCCTGCACTTTCGGTGCTGCGAGGAGGGTTGACGTAATAGGATAGGTAATCTGGTCTTCGACAAGATCAGGGCTCCTGCCTGGCCATTCCGTGTATACGATTACCTGGGTATCACTCAGGTCAGGTATGGCATCCAGCGGCGTCTTTTTCAATGCCCAGTATCCCCATCCGGAGAGGAAAAGGACAAGCAAAAATATGATAAATTT
>JAOUFP010000151.1 GCA_029858145.1 Nitrospirota bacterium
CACAACATCGACCGGCGTACCGTCCGGAAGAAACGGCATGTCCTCTTCGGGCATTACCGTCGCGACAACACCCTTGTTGCCATGCCGGCCGGCCATCTTGTCGCCGACCTGAACCTTGCGTTTCATCGCGATAAAGGCTTTTACCAGTTTGTTTACACCGGGCGGCAGCTCATCCCCTTTCCGCACCCTGTCCACTTTTTCATCGTATCTCGACTCGAGATAGCGCACATACTGGTTGGTTTCAGAATTAACGGAATCGATAGAGGCCTGCACATCCGCATTTTTCACCTTGACCTTTGCGAGATGCTCATCCTTGACATTCTCCAGGTGTTTTTCTGTTATCGTCTTTCCAAACACGCATATGACTTCCCTTGTTTTTGAATTTTTCACATCTTCCGCCGCGTGCTGGCCGACCAGAAGCTGCCGCAGCTTGTTGTACTTCTCTTCTTTCACAATTTTTATTTCTTCTTCGAGGTCGCGCTGGAGGCGCTGGATATCTTCGTCTTCGATACTCTTCGCCCTCCCATCCTTCGCAATGCCCTTGCGCGAAAAAATCCTGACGTCGACTATGGTGCCCTCTATTCCGGGAGGGACATAGAGGCAGCTTTCCTTTACTTCTTCAGCCTTTTCACCGAAAATTGCCCTGAGCAGTTTTTCCTCGGGAGTAAGCTGAGTTTCACCTTTCGGCGTTACCTTGCCGACGAGGATGTCGCCCGGTTTCACTTCAGCGCCGATCCTTATAATCCCGTGCTCGTCGAGATCCTTTAAAGCCTCTTCGCCGACATTCGGGATATCCCTTGTTATCTCTTCGGGCCCGAGCTTCGTCTCCCGTGCCTCAACTTCAAACTCCTCGATATGTATTGAGGTGTACACGTCCTCTTTCACGAGTCTCTCGCTCAGGAGAATCGCATCCTCAAAGTTATAGCCGCCCCATGGCATAAACGCCACGAGCACATTCTGTCCGAGAGCGAGTTCTCCCAGGTCAGTCGAATGCCCGTCAGCAAGGACATCCCCCTTCTTTACCGCATCCCCCACATTGACGATCGGCCTCTGGTTGATACAGGTGGCCTGGTTTGACCGCTGAAATTTAATCAGGTTATAGATATCGACACCGCCTCCCTGCCCTGTCGCTCTCACGACAATTCTCGAGGCATCAACGCTCTCTACCTTGCCTGCCCTGCGTGCCAGGACAAGTGCGCCGGAATCCCTGGCCGCAACAAATTCCATGCCTGTGCCGACAACGGGGGCATTCGGTTTCAGCAGGGGCACCGCCTGTCTCTGCATGTTGGAGCCCATGAGCGCCCTGTTGGCATCGTCGTTTTCAAGAAAAGGAATGAGCGACGCCGAAAGACCGACGATCTGTTTCGGGGAAACGTCCATATACTGCACTTCCTGAGGGGTTACCATTCTGAAGTCCCCGCCTTCCCTGGCAGAAACATACTCTCCCACGAGATTCCCTTTCTCGTCTGTCGGTGACGTTGCCTCCGCAATAATGAACTTTTCACCTTCGATCGCGGAAAAAAACTTCACTTCTTCGGTGACCTTCCCGTTGGTGACTTTCCTGTACGGCACTTCGATGAAGCCGTAGTCGTTCACCCTTGCATACGAGGCAAGCGATGTTATGAGACCGATATTGGGACCTTCAGGGGTCTCAATAGGGCATATCCTGCCATAGTGCGTCGGATGCACGTCCCTGACCTCGAATCCGGCCCTTTCCCTGGTCAGGCCACCGGGGCCGAGGGCAGAAAGCCTTCTCTTGTGCGTGATCTCGGAAAGCGGGTTCGTCTGGTCCATAAACTGGCTTAACTGGCTGGAACCGAAAAACTCCTTCACCGCCGCCATTACCGGCTTTGCGTTGATCAGGTCATGCGGCATGGCTGTTTCGAGTTCGGTAAGCGTCATTTTTTCCTTGATCGCACGCTCCATTCTGACCAGGCCGATCCTGAACTGGTTTTCAAGGAGTTCCCCTACGCCCCTGATCCTTCTGTTCCCGAGGTGATCTATATCGTCAACCTCTCCCTTGCCCGTCCTGAGGCTCAGGATATATCTGACTATTTCTATGACGTCTTTATCGGTAAGCACTTTTGTCTCAAGCGGAATATCAAGACCCAGGCGCGTATTGAGTTTCAGCCTGCCGACCGGCGAGAGATCGTATCTCCTGGGATCAAAAAACAGGCCGCTGAACAGATCCCTGGACGCCTGCGATGTCGGTGGCTCCCCTGGTCTGAGTTTCTTGTAAATCTCGATAAGGGCCTCGTCCTGGGTGTTCACCTTATCAGTCAGCAAAGTGTCCCTCAGGGAAGAAAGATAATGCACGTTGTCGATAAAGAGCAGTGTGAGCGTATCTATTTTCAAGGAAATAATTTTATTGAAGACCTCTTCCGTGAGGACTTCATTGCCTTCGAGTATAACTTCTCCCGTTGTAGGGTCCACTATATCCTTCAGCGTAATTCTCCCGATGATTTCGTCTTTGGTTATGGGAATGGTCTTGATTCCCGATGCTTCCATCCTCCTGATTGCGCCTTTGGTAATCTTGCCGCCTTCCTTGACAAGAACTTCTTTCGTATCGGGAGCGATAATATTCTGGACAGATTTTGAACCTATCAGCACCTCGCTTACCCCTCTCAGGAAGGTGTTGCCTTTGATGGCAATAGTCTCTACAGGATAAAAGATCTTCAGCAGATCTTCGTTTGAATAACCCAGTGCCTTCAGCACTATCGTCGCAGGAAGCTTCTTCCTCCTGTCTATCCTCACATAGAGGATGTCCTTTGTATCGAATTCAAAATCAAGCCAGGAACCACGGGACGGAATGACCCTCGCAGAATAGAGGAGTCTTCCGCTGGCGTGCGTCTTGCCCTTGTCATGACTGAAAAAAACGCCCGGAGAACGATGCAACTGGCTTACGATGACCCGCTCGGTACCATTCACGACAAACGTACCCGTGTCGGTCATGAGCGGCATTTCGCCGATATAGACCTCCTGCTCCCGGGACTCTTTCAGTTTTTTCTTGCCGGCGTCATCTACTTCGAAAAGATTAAGCTTCACGCTAATCTTCAGAGGAGCCGCATACGTTATGCCCTTCTGCAGGCATTCCCGTACAGTATATTTCGGCTCGACAACAGAATATCCAATAAATTCAATTTCAGACGTTTCATTGTAGTCTGTTATCGGGAATACGCTCAGGAAAGCAGCCTGAAGCGCTGTCTCCTCCCGCTTGTCCATAGGGACGTCTTTCTGCAGAAATTTCTCAAAAGACCTCTTCTGAATTTCTATAAGATTCGGGACTTCAAGAAACTGGGGGACCTTGCCAAAATCCAATCTTTTTCTAAGCAGCCTTGCCATATATCTCCTTCTCCAATTAATAAAGGCAAAGGTAGAGGCGGTGTTTTCTCCATGCCTCTACCTGTTTTTTATCACCTTGCATCAGATTATCTACTTTATTTCTACTGTCGCGCCCTGCTCCTCCAGTTTTGCCTTCATGCTGTCTGCTTCTTCTTTCGATACGCCTGTCTTGACCGGCTTCGGAGCACCGTCGACAAGGTCCTTTGCCTCTTTCAGGCCAAGTCCGGTCAGCTCCCTCACCACCTTGATCACCTGTATCTTCTTGTCGCCGGCAGAAGCGAGGACAACATCAAAGCTTGTTTTCTCCTCTGCTGCCGGAGCTGCTGCTGCTGCGCCAGGGGCGGCGGCAACTGCAACAGGGGCCGCAGCCGTTACTCCATATCTTTCTTCAAATTCCTTAATAAACTTTGACATATCGAGGATTGTCATATTGTCAATAAACTCAAACACCTGATCCTTTGTTACAGACATTGGTAAAACCTCCTGTATAAAATTAGTTATTTTTTTTGTCCTTCAGCGATCCCATCGCATAGGCGAAGCTTGTGACCGTCGCATTCAGCGCTCCTGCCATTTTGCTCAGCGGCGCCTGGAAAGCACCGGCAAGCATCGAAAGCAGGATCTCTCTTGACGGCAGATCCGCTATCTCTTTAACGGCGTCCTGATCACAGAACTTTCCTTCAACCACTGCACCCTTGACCTGAAGTTTTTCGTTCGTCTTCTTGAATTCAAGGACTTTCTTCAGGACCAGCACAGGGTCATCATATCCGATGGCAATTCCGACAGGGCCTTTCAGAGTACCTACTGCCGCAGCCACGCCGGTATCCTGGGATGCGATCTTTGCGAGCGTGTTTTTCACCACACTGTACTCCAGGGAAGAACTCTGGAGCAATCTTCTGAGTCCGGTCAGTTCAGCCACTGTCATGCCCTTATAGTCCGTTAAAACAACGGCACTCGCACGGGAAAACTTGTCTTTCAGGTCTGCTACTACCTGTTCTTTCTGTTCCTTATTCAGCTTTGACCTCCTTTCCCAGAGACTCCGGGAGGCGAATCGGGGTTATATTAGGATATGCACAGCCAGACAGTTAAAATCCCCTCCTGATGTTGCACCCTTACAATATTTCCGCTGTTAGCCTCGGTAGGCAGGCCTTTCACCGCTGTTTCCTCTTGTTGAGCACAGCGATCGCAGGACCGAATTAAGCTATACACCTACTGTCTCTGACTAATATAAAATGGACAAAAGTCCTTACTGCTCTATTTTGCTGTAACTGAATTGACATCTACCTTGATGCTCGGCCCCATAGTAGATGATATATGAATCCCCTTTAAATATTTCCCTTTACTTGTCGACGGCTTTGCCTTGCTGACGGATTCTACAATGGCCTTTGCATTCTCAAGGAGCTTCTGCGCGTCAAAGGAGACCTTGCCGATCGGCACGTGAACGACACCAGCCTTCTCCGTCTTGTATTCGACCTTTCCTGCCTTGATATCCTTCACCGCCTTTGCCACGTCAAACGTCACCGTGCCAAGTTTCGGGTTCGGCATCAGGCCTCTCGGGCCGAGGACCTTACCGAGCCTTCCGACTACCCCCATGATATCGGGGGTTGCCACTACCTTGTCGAAATCAAGCCATCCCTTGGTTATCTTCTCTACCATGTCTTCCGCACCGACAAAGTCGGCGCCGGCATCTCTTGCCTCTTTCTCTTTTTCCCCTTTGGCGAAAACGAGCACCCTGAGGGTCTTGCCGGTACCGTGGGGAAGAACCACCGTGCCCCTTACCATCTGGTCCGATTTTCTCGGATCAACACCGAGATTAAACGCAAGGTCAACCGTTTCGTCAAATTTCGTATAGGAAAGCTCCTTTACCTTGTCTATCGCTTCCTGGAGCAGATATTCCTTGCCCTTTTCTATTTTTTCATTCGCAGTTTCGATCTTTTTTCCCATTGTTGCCTCCGATTTATTCAACCACCTCAATGCCCATGCTCCGCGCGGTGCCGGCTATGATCTTCATAGCAGCATCGAGTGAATAGGCATTAAGGTCAGGTAGCTTTGTTTGAGCTATCTCCTTGACTTGTGCTGACGTAACCTTTCCGACTTTATCCTTGTTTGGAGCGCTGGATCCCTTTATTACTCCGGCCGCTTTCTTGACCAGCTCGGATGCCGGCGGCGTCTTAGTAATAAAGGTAAATGACCTGTCAGCGTATATGGTCATTACTATGGGGATAATGGTATCCCCGAGTGCCTGGGTCTGCGCATTAAACGCCTTGCAAAACTCCATGATATTTACCCCGTGCGGACCGAGTGCCGGTCCCACAGGCGGTGCAGGAGTTGCCTTACCTGCTGCTATCTGAAGTTTTACCTGGCCTACAACCTGTTTTTTCGCCATTACTATCCTCCTGCCCTGTTTCTATACTGATAATTTCAGGTGTTCTTTTCAACCTGGAAAAAATTAAGTTCCACAGGCGTCTGCCTGCCAAATATACTCACCATGACACGAAGCCTGCCATGATCCATATCCACATCTTCGACATACCCGTTAAAATTACTGAACGGTCCGTCCATGATCCTTACACTTTCACCCTTCTGGAACTGCATCTTTACCTGCGGTGCCGGACCTCTCTCAACCTGCTGTATGATGATTTCAACTTCCTCCTCGGGAATCGGGACAGGACTTTTCCCGCCCACGAATCCGGTCACCCTGGGGGTGCTCTTCACCAGATGCCATGTGTCGTCATCCAGTTCCATCTCAACAAGTATGTAGCCGGGATAAAATTTCTTGTCGCTTTCCTTCTTCTTCCCGGCTTTCAACTCCACAATCCTCTCGGTCGGAATCAGGATTTTCGTTATTTTATCGTGCAGTCCCCTGTTCTCTATCTTTTCCTCGAGAGATATCTTCACCTTTTCTTCAAAGCCCGAATATGTATGCACGACATACCAATTTTTTCCCATTATTTTTACCTTATCGCCATTCCAACCAGTTTCGTAAGACTGAGGTCAACAACCCCCAGGAACAGCGATATGACCATCACTGTGACTATCACCACCCACGTGGAGCCTATGAGTTCTTCCCTGCTTGGGTATACAACCTTATGCATTTCAACCTTTACTTCCCTGAAAAACTGTTTGATTTTCTCTATCATACCATCAACTCCATTCAGTGGCAGGCCAGGAGGGATTCGAACCCCCATCCCTCGGATTTGGAGTCCGATGCTCTAGCCGTTAGAGCTACTGGCCTATCGTCTTCGTGATCCGTGACGCGTAACGCGTCATGGGTAACAACCATTGTTCTCTTCACACATGACGGATTACGCATTACAGTCTTACGCCTTCGTCTCCTTATGCGCCGTATGTTTTCTGCAATGCCTGCAGTATTTCTTCAACTGCAGTTTTTCGGTCGTATTCTTCTTGTTCTTCATGCTCGAATAGTTTTTATCCTTACATTCGGTACACTGAAAAAGTATTATATCTCTCATGCTATTACCTCTGTAACGACGCCGGCTCCAACCGTGCGGCCGCCTTCCCTGATCGCAAACCTCAGTTCCTTCTCCATCGCTATCGGCGATATCAGCTCCACTGAAAGGCTTACGTTATCTCCGGGCATTACC
>JAOUFP010000002.1 GCA_029858145.1 Nitrospirota bacterium
AGCGGGGGAGGTCTGTGTTCCCCAATGTTCGCCGGGGGAAATCAGACAGTCTTACGGCAAACGCGAGGGCCGCCACTGCAGCAGCCACACACAGGTCCGCACCGTTGAGTATGACCAGACTGCCCGGTCCCTTCATATTCGGGAGAGCGAAAAAGAGAAGCAATAAACCGGACGGGGCCATGAGCGCAGCCACCCAACGTAAACCTTCGTGTTCCACGCGCCTGTTCAACCAGAGTAGCGACAGGGCCTCAAAGACGAGGGTCAGTCCCAGCCATCCCTGTTCGAGCAGCATTAAAGGAACTGCGGATATATAAAACAGAAGTGCTCCCCCATGAAACGCGAGTATGGAGTTTTTTTCCGGTCTTCCTTTCAACAGAGACTTCAAAACCGAGACGGCCGGCAATTTTAAAAATGCCAGCACAAGAGGCACCCACCCGCTCACCTCGCGCGGCCACAGATGATCCGCCGCCCATATCAGAAACAGTCCCTGAAATACCTCGAAAAGCGCCCAACCCATCCAAACCCTCGGCCATTTTTCAAAGGACTTATAAAAGAGAAAAGGAATGACTGCGGCAGCAAAGAACAATGCTCCTGACCAGAGCAGCCCGGAAAAGAAAATATCCTGCTCAAGGCCCGGCCTCAAGACCCAGACCCCCTGCGCAAAAACAGCTGACAGCAGGGCCACAACCCCCAAGGCTTGAGAAAACAGCCTTTTGGACAGGAACAGGCTGAGGATCAGAAAGCAGACCAGGGTGACCATGCCCGGATGCGGCAGGAGGGGGCTCTGGAGCCAGAAGGTCACCGCAAGCAGGACAAATCCGCCCATGCCAGGAAACGCCGTGACCCATTCGGTCATCCTCTTGGCGGTCTCGGGAGAAACACCGGAAGGCACACTGCCGCTTAGATTCAGTTTGCTTATCCATTCGGGCAATTTCATAAGGGCGTACACAATGGCAACGCTCGATATGGTTCCGGCAAGCAGCAGAAACCCGTAAAATCCCAAAGAGGTGAAATCAGCCGGCATCCTCAGGACCCAGAACAATCCGCTGACAATAAAAAGGAGGACAAGCAGGCCCGCCTGGATAACGGCACTGAACAGGAGACTGATCAGGATTATCAGCAGTTCCAGGACCAAAATTACAGACCAGAACCAGAAGGAAATCTGCGGGTTTCTCATTACAACAGCAAGAATCATTACCCCCATGGCAACCGGGAAGACCTGAAACCAGCGCAGATTAACGCGGTCCAGACCATACTTGCGTATGAGCACAACAGGCCCCAGCCCTCCAACAGCCCCATAGACAAGCATGATCGCAAAACTCCAGGATACGCTCCGGGGATTCAGATGCAGAAAAGCCCATAAAAAGGCCACCCCGAAGGTTATGGCCCCATAAGGGATGACGCGCTTGAACCAGCCCTGATTCCTGTAGGCAAGAATCACGGCGCCTGCCGCGCCTGCGGTAATCAAAAAAAACGGAGCGCTTCCCGGATCGCCCAGCAACCCTAAAGCAACAACCGGCACGGATATATACAGGACATTGCCGGTCCAGGAAAAGAGCTGATTTTCTTCGGGATTTTCCTTCATCAGTCCCACAAAAACGCTGAACAGGGATACATGGATTGTCCATAGGAGTGCGATCATGAGCGGCGAAGTTTCCATGAGACCACCAAAGGCTCCCAGAAAGAGACTGCCGGTTGTTCCGGTTGTCGCGAAAAGAAGGAGACTGACAGAGTTCAGCCTCCTTACTACCTGATAAAGGCCCGTGTTTATGATCGCTAGGTAGAGAAAAAGCATCGACAGACTGTCCTGGCCCAGACTTACCAGAAACGGGGTGACATACGCTCCCAATGCCCCGAGGACTGAAATAGCTATGCCCCTGTAATAAACAGCCAGGACAAAAGCCGCAGCAGATACCACGGTCAGGAGTCCGAACCCCAAAGGTTTTGAAAGGAAATGGTAATAGAGGGTGGCGGCAAAAACAACGCTGTAAAGAACACCGATACCACCGGCCCCGAGAGTATGCCGGAGGACGTTATACCTTTTCCGTTCAAAACGTCCTGAGGCGATAATCAGCAGTAGTCCGGCAAGAGCACCGATAATCAAACGCAGGGACGGCGGAAGCAGGTCCCGGTCTATGGAATACTTCACGAAAAATCCGGCCCCGATAAAGAGGGCGATTCCTCCCAGCCAGGCAAAAAGTTTAACGCCGGTAAAGAGCTCCCAGTCCACATTCGCCTTGAATTCTTCCCAGCGCTGGATCCATCCTGATACAGAAGGTTCTTTCCGCGTATCCTCCGGAAACTCCCCGCTCTTCTGCTTTCCTGCAAACCGCGGCTCAGGACTTCCGGGGGAGGCAGAAAGATCAAATGCCGGTTCAGGTTCCAGTTCCGGGGATGAGGACGGCACTGCATGAACTTCCGGCAGATCAAGAGACTGAATCGTGAGCGGCTCCGGTATCTGGGGAGGTTCCGGGATTGGCGGAGGCCCGGGGAAAAAGAGTGGTGCCGGTTCTGCTGTCTTTTCCTCCGGTTCTTTTGTCTTTCCCATTTCTTCAGCCAAGGGCTGTATGGAAGACCGGGCTTGAGATTCAAACAGCATCCTCAGCTCCCAGATCTTCGCTTCCAGGTCAGCTATCTTTTCTTGATGCCTGAGTTTCTGCCTGTAAATGATGATGTACAGGACAATAACCGAAAAAAAAAGGAAACATTCAATCCACATAAATTCCCCTTTCACCATCAGCTAACAGATACTGCCTGTCCGGCAGGTCAGGAAAGATAACATCAGAAAGGCAAAGAAAAACCATATCCACCCCCAAACATTATCCGCTTTTTACGGATTTTTAGTACAGTTCTATTTTTACGCATTGCGGTGACCAAGGACCTCCCTTGCCATCTGCCTGAGCCCCCTGATATCGAGCTTGCCGCTTCCGAGAACCGGCAGTGCCTCGACCTCGAGATAATGATTCCGGTCCGGCTTCCAAAGGTTGGGGAGAAGACTTTCCTTTAGCGCGCGGTGCAGCGTACCGGTATCACTGGTCCCTTTCGCGTAGAGGACGACCAGCCTCTCCCCCTTCTTCTCGTCAGGGATTGAGGTGACCGCTAACGCCTGCCCGGGGAGGTTCAGACGGTTGCAGAGTTCTTCCTCGATAACGAGATGCGGTACCATCTCGCCACCGATTTTGCTGAAACGCGATAACCTGTCGGTGATCGTCAGAAACCCTTCCCCGTCCAGCCATCCCAGATCACCGGTGCTGTACCATCCGTCGCTCACTACGTCCGCGGTCTGTTCAGGCCTGCCCAGATATCCGCGCATCAGATTCGGTCCCTTGACCAGTATCAGTCCCTGCGCGCCCGCGGCAAGAGGTGCGCCGGTTTCAGGATCTGTTATCTTTACCGCAACACCGGGAATGGGATGCCCGACGCTCCCTTCGCGCGAACCCCTCTGTCGCACCCCGTCGATCTCCACATCAGGCAGGTTCAGGGCAACAACCGGCGACAACTCGGTTGCGCCGTATCCTTCGAGCGGCCGGATTCCGAACCTTTCCTCAAACGCGTCGGCGATGCGCTTCTTCAGTTTTTCAGCACCTGCGACCACCAGCCGGAGCGATCTGAAATCCTCGGACGCGGCGCGGCGGATGTAGGCAAGCAGGAAGGTCGGGGTTGCGATGAGAAGGGTCGAACGGCGCTCCCGGACAACATCCGCAATCTTCGATCCGTCCATGGGGTTGGTGTGATAGGACGCTGAAAAACCGCTGAGCAGGGGCAGCCAGAGCGTTCCGGTAAAACCGAGTGAATGGAAAAAAGGGAGCGCGGAACATATGTTGTCATCCGGTACAACGCGGAATACCATTTGAAGCGCCTCGATATTCGAAAGGATATTGTGATGGGTGAGCATCACTCCCTTTGGGTCACCGGTGCTTCCGGAGGAGAATATGATCGTGGCCAGGTCTTTGGCCTTCAAAGCATAATTTGGCAGAAGCAGCCTGCAGGGAAGGAGGCGGGCCTTGAGCCATGCCTTTCTTTTTGCCGAGGGTGAGATCCGGGCCATCAGGTCTTCTATATACACCATACCTTCGATAACAGGCAATGTGCTGAACTTTTCAAGAAAGGCCTTCGAAGTGATAACGGTCCGGAGATTGCACTGGCCGGCCGAGGACCTGAAGGCCTCCGCGGATACCGTATAATTCAGGTTTACCGCGACACCACCGCGCAGAATTACAGCCAGATTCGCCATTGCCCCTGCTGCTGAAGGAGGAAGAAGAATGCCTATTTTGTCCTGATCCGGCGCGATCTTTTTTATCTCTTCAGAAAGTGCAATCGCCCCGGCAAGCGTATGCCCATAGGTCAGGTTCTTCCCTGAGGTATCCGACACGGCATTCCGCCGCCAGTTTTTCCGGGCCGTCCTGGTAAACATTTCGCCAAGTGATTTGCGCCCGATCCTGAGAGATTCAAAATAGTCACAGGAGAGTTCGGTCACCGCCTGCTTCATCTCGAACGGTCCTGATGCGGAAGGGAGGGGTTTTCCAAAGATAATGCTGACCGGATAAGGGAATCTGACCGGCAGGCGTGAGAGGAGTCTGCCGTGAGCGTAACTGAAGATGCTCCCCCACGCACCACCGATATACACGGGAATGACCGGATAAGCAGTCCCCTTGACAATCCTTTCGAACCCCGGCCTGAATTCCCGGAGCATGCCGTTCCTCGTTATTGCGCCCTCGGCAAAGATGCAGACCAGGTATCCCTGGTCAAGGGCGGCGCGGGCATCCTGCAGAGACGCTGTAATCTGCCTTGGGGAATCCTCTGAGGACACCGGGATGACCTTCATCAGCCTGAACAGAGGGTTGAGAAGCCGTTTGTTATATATCCTCCGTTCCATAATAAAGCGTATGCGGCGCTGCTGTGTCGCTCCGAGGAGGAGAGCGTCCACCCATGTCACGTGGTTTGATATAAGAAGCGCGGGTCCGGTTACGGGTATATTGTCATTTCCCGTGACCCGGATCCTGTAGCAAAATCGCGTCAAAAGCAGGGCCAGAAAACGGACGAAAAAATCAGGAAGTACTTTCATTGTTATCAAGGTCAGTACAAGGGTCAAAAAGCCCAGCACCACAAACGCCTGGCCGGAGGAAAGCTTCAGGAGACTGCTCAGCAGATAGGTGAGACCCGATGCCAGCAGTACACCCGTCCAGTTCAGGAATACCGATGCCGCGAGGATTTCACCGAGTCTTTCCTTTGGACTGCGCATCTGGATGAACGTCTGAAGGGGTACGATGAAAAGACCTGCGCTGAGTCCCAGGACAAAGATCAACAGGATGACAAGAGAGAGCGACGGAGGAATGAAATGAAGGGCGAGCGCAGACGCTGTAAGCCCGAGTGTGCCGAGAGGAACAATGCCGAACTCTACGCCCCGTCCGGAAAGCTTCCCTGCGGTCAGTGAGCCTGCGCCGATGCCCAGGGCGGTCATAAGAAAAAGATACCCGCTTTTTTCCTGGGTCAGACTGAGCAGTTGCATTCCATAGGGAATAAGGTTGATCTGCGTAAAGGCCGCCAGGACCATGAAATAGGCCGAACCAAGCACCGCGAGCAAAAGCTCCCCGTCCTGGCCCACATATCTCAGGCTGTTCCCTATGTCTTTCAAAAAAAAGAGCGAGAAGCCTTTGTCCGACCCTGCTGCCGGCGTCTTTTCAATTCTGGCACTCGTCATAAGCCCGGCCAGTGAGATCGCGACACAGAAAAGAGATGCAACCGGATAATTCGCTCCGGTCATTTCCGAAAGCAGAGACGCGGTCGCCGTTCCGAGAATGATCGCGAGATAGCTGAAGGATTCCAAAAGGCCGTTCGCGAAAGACAGCCGTTCCCGCCCGACAAGTTCCGGGATAATGCCGTACTTCGAAGGGGCAAAGAATGCGCTGTGGGTAGCCATCAGGAACAGCACCACATACAGGCCTGCTTCATTCCCTTCGAAAAAGAAAAAGGTCCCGAGCACCGTCACCGCCACTTCCATGAGCTTTACGGCTGCAATGATACGCTGTTTGCTTATGCGGTCTGCAACAACGCCCGCAAATGAAGAGAAAAGCAGAAAAGGCAGGACAAAGACCGCTCCGGCCTTTGCGGCGGCGATACCGGCCTCAGACGGGCCTTTCTGCCCGATTATAAAGAAAACCATGAGCAGCTTCACGATATTGTCGTTGAGCGCCCCAAAGAACTGGGTTGCGTTCAGCCAGAAGAAAGAACCCGGCAAATTCCTTCTCTTTCCTTCCGCGGCTGTTCCGTTATTTGTTTCAGTCATCTGCTCCCTCCTCTTGCATCCTCACACTATTTTTGACGTTTTTTAAATTCCGCATCCGTTCCGCCAATACCCTGCCAGATCTTTCAAATATCGACCGGGGCACGCCAAGCGCCTGCTTAAGCCTGACATCCTGGTCCCACGGATTCTCCAGTCTCCGCAAGGAAAAGGCCTCCCTGATGCCAAGCGAAAAGGCGAAGTAAAAAGGAGAGACCGCCGATGTGTTCAGGATCGGCATATCCGTGCCGTAGAGGAGCTTTTTACGGATCCCCTCATGCCTGAGGAGTCTCCGGAGGTGCCCGGTCTTGTTGATCTGGGTAAGACTCGATACATCTGCGTACAGATTCGGGTATTCAGCAAACATCGGCAATATCCGCTCGAAATTGCTCTGACCTCCGTTCCTTCCATTGGCTGCTGCGTGTGCAGCGATTACGGTCACTCCAAGGTCAAGGGGCAGGCGGAGCCGCGCCGGGTCTGCCAGCTCATTTCTGGCCGCGGCAGTGAATGAATGTTCATTGCCTGTATGGGTCAGGAGCGGAAGACCGGTCTCTCTGAGGCGTACATAGAAGGGGATCAGCCGCCTGTCCGCCGGATCGATCTGCTGGATCGAAGGAAGCCACTTCAGGAGAACAGCCTTATCTTCCGCTGCCCTGTCAAGCCTCTCGATCGCGTCTTTCCGGTACGGATTAATGCTGGCGCCGAAATAGAGGTTGGCGTACTTTCCGGCTTCGCGTGCAACAAATTCATTCGGGACATACAGCTCGCTCTGTGAAAGGTCAGGGGCGGCGTCATCACCGATCACGCAGTCAAGGGCGAGAACGACTGCGGCATCGACATGAAGGGAACACGCCAGTTTTTCGGAAAGGCGGCGGACGATGAGTGCATCACCGTGCTCTTCGAGTTCCGCATGGGTTACGCCAAAGGCGCTCAGATAAAGACCATATTTCCAGCTCTTCCGCATCGCAGGGGAAAGATGACAGCCGCTTCCGCATGCCCCCGCACCAGCTGCGTGACAATGGATATCTATGATCTCCGGCACTATTGAATTGCTGCTTTTCTCTTTCATCGATATTTAAAAAGCAATGAATGTGCCAATGTCCCCCCATATCTGAAACAATTCGTAATATAACATTTTTTTTGCAATGCATATCTCTCCTGAGGAGAGAGACCAACAAAAAGCATTGACATTGGATGCACATTAACTATACATTCAATGCATGTCAAGGAAGGTTAAGATAAACGCGGCAGACAGGGATTTTTTCAGGAAGGTATCGGAAGCAGCCTTCACCAATCCGTTCGGGGAAGACAGGAACATACTGGATCTGAAGATAGCCGGCAGCCGTGAGGAAAAGAACCGTCAGGACCTTATCTCCAGAGTCATCAGGAAAGTTGCCGACCGGGTGCGCGGACTTGATTCCGAAGGAAAAGCAGACATCCGCGCATATGAAGGCAATGACCTTGAACTGGTGCAGACCGTTTTTCTCTTTGACATCTTCCACCGGCATATCAATGACTTTGACAGTCTTATCCGTGAACAGCTGAGGACAGGCGACGCACCCTGCCCGGTGCCTTTTGCGGGGGACGGCCTCTCGGCGCTGACCAGGCGCGGATTCAGCGATGAAAAAGCATTGAGGTTCTTTGCGATATTTTACCAGCTGAGGAGGGCTTTTTACTTTATCAATACCAGCCTCATCGGTCAGAGTCCTTCGATGAGGACGCTGCGGATGCATCTGTGGAACAGCGTCTTCACCCATAACATCCGCTGGTATGATACCTATCTCTGGGACAGGATGGAGGATTTTTCCACCCTTCTGCTGGGTGAGACCGGAGCGGGAAAGGGAACCGTTGCAGCCTCGATAGGCCGCTCCGGCTTTATCCCGTTCGATCCGCGGAAAGGATGTTTTGCCGGAAGCTTCACCCGTAATTTCATATCGCTCAACCTCTCTCAATATCACGAAGCACTCATTGAGTCTGAACTCTTCGGCCACAAAAAGGGCTCCTTTACCGGAGCGGTCGAAAACCATGAGGGGATATTCAGCCGCTGCACCCCTCACGGCTCCATATTCCTCGATGAAATAGGTGATATAAGCATCCCCATACAAATAAAGCTGCTTCAGATTTTACAGGAGCGCACCTTCAGTCCGGTCGGCAGTCATGCGAAACTGCGCTTTCACGGCAGGGTAATCGCAGCGACCAACAGACCTCTTGACAGACTGATGGAACAAGGGAAATTTCGTGACGACTTTTTCTACAGGCTCTGCTCCGATATCATAACCGTTCCAACTCTCCGCCAGAGGATACAGGAAGACCCGGAGGAATTAAACGTGCTCCTGTCCCACCTCATTGAACGCCTGATCGGACATCCGAATGAAGAAGTGGTGAGCTTTGTGCGTGAAGCGATCAACCGCGACCTTGGCAGGAATTATCACTGGCGCGGAAATGTCAGGGAACTCGAACAGGCTATAAGGAGAATTTTGCTCACCCGCAATTACCGCGGAAATGTCAGGACGGAAAAACCGGACCTGCGTGAAAGGCTGCTGAAAGGCCTTGATACGGGGTCACTCGATGCGGATGCAGTGGTCAGGGCTTATTGCTGCCTGCTCTATCAGAGGCATTTTACCTATGAGGAAGTCGCCCGCAGGACAGGGCTCGACCGCAGGACGGTAAAAAAGTATATCCTCATGGAAGAAGCCGGAAATTCCTAGCCCTGTTTCCTGAATAAAGAACAACGGAGAGAAGATGCCTTGCGGCTTCTCCTCTCCGTAAGAGTTCAAAGACCTGAAAATTACTACTCCCGCTCTCTTATGACATCGTCAGCCCAGCTCATTGCAGCAGAAACCGTTGGGAAGCCGATGGTGCTCGACAGCAGGATGATCGCGTGATGTATCTCATCGGTGGTGGCCCCGGCTTCCAGTGCCCTTCTCACATGCGAATGCACGGAACCTTCAGAGCGTATGGCGGCAGCCCCGCCCAACTGGATCAACTGGGCTGTCTTTTCATCGAGGGGACCCGATGCCTTCGCGGCTTTGCCAAGGTTGTCAACCGCGGTGAAAAACTTCCTGAACCTTTTTCTGATGCTCACATACTGCTCCGGCAATTTGGCCATGACCTTTCTCTCCTTGTCTGTGATGTATGACAGCTTCTCAGGCCCTCTCCGGGGGCTTTCTAAGCGACCTTCTTGAACGCCTGTTTCTTCGCGCCGCAAATCGGACATTCATCGGGAGCCTCTCCCTCCACGGTATTGCCGCAGACCTGACAGACATAATAATCCACATCAGGATTGCTCCCCATGCCTGCGAGGGCCTTTTTATAGAGTTCTGCATGGATCTTCTCCACCTCATTGGCATAGACAAAACTTTTCATGGCCCCATTCAACGCCTCAGCCTTTGCGTCCTCTATCATGCCCGGATACATGTCCTTAAATTCAAAGGTTTCGCCGCTAATCGCCTCTTCAAGATTCTCTTTCGTACTCTTTATACCTTTTGCTTCTCTCAGGTGGTTGTGAGCATGCACCGTCTCGGCCTCGGCAGCCGCCCTGAACAATTTGGCTATCTGCTTAAACCCCTCAGCTTCCGCCTTTTTCGCGAAAGCAAGATATTTCCTGTTAGCCTGAGATTCCCCGGCAAACGCGTCCATCAGATTCTCATAAGTTTTTGACATACTGCATCCTCCTCATTGTTGTTATATCGCTTACTCCTGATAAGCGCATATAATCCATCAAGTTCGCAGATACCCCCCGCCCCCTCATAGCTTAAGAGGGGGTTGGGTTTGTTATTTAAATCAATGTCATCATACTTCTGCTATCCCTCGTTAGCTGATGGACTTTACCGCATGGCTTCAAAGACTTTGCCGACCATCCCGGCGGAAGGGGTCAGTGTTTTATCGCCTTCCTTCTGCCATGTCGGGGGACACGCTTCACCCACATTCGCCGCAAGGTGCTGGTTCGCCCTGACCTTTCTCAATAATTCATCAATATTCCTTCCGAGATTATAGTAATTCACCTCGGAATTATAGAGCTTGCCTTCAGGGCTTATGATAAATGCCCCCCTCAGTGCCAGGCCCGTCTGTTCGTCATAGATCCCAAACATCTTCGATACCTTTCCTGTCGGATCAGAACCCATTGTGTATCTGACCTTCCCGAGCATTTTTTCATCCCTTTGCCATGCAAGATGGACAAACTTGGTATCGGTACTGACGGTAACAATCTCAGCACCAATCTCATTGAATTTATCATGCCGCTCTGCCAGAGCAGCAAACTCGGTCGCTCAGACAAAGGTAAAATCAGCGGGATAAAAAAACAGTATCGTCCATTTTTTTGCTGCCTTCAGGGCTTCAAGGCTCACCTCACCAAAATCACCCTTTGAAGGCTCATACGTCTCCATCTTAAAGTCAGGCACATTTTCGCCGACCCTGATTCCGCAACAATCTGCACTCATATTAAATCCCCCTTTTTCCCTTTTTATTCTTTCACAAATCAGGTCGTCTGTAAATCAGTGAATAATATTTTCTTTTTTAAACACTTGATGCCCGCAGTAAAAACACGATGTCAGATACTCATCAGACCACAGCTCGATTTCGCCCCCGCATTTCGGACAGGTGATGAATTCCGGAACCGGCGTAATTTTTACACTGCACGGACTTTTCTCGTTATGCTTCATATTATTTTTCATTTGCTTTCCTCCATCCTTCATGAGCGAGCCGTTCCATCCTTTCTACACCCCATTTTTTGAACTCCTCAAGATACTTCTTGGGATTTATCTTCGCCAGCTTCACCAGTTCCTCACGTTCTCTGGCAGAATCGATGTGGTCTGATGGATAGACACCTCTCCAGGTACAATACCCTTCATCAAACAACCGTTCAGGACTCATCTCTCCTTTCGGCAGTTTATGCACCATAAACCGCGCCACATCCATATCATATTTTATAATCCACCCGTTGTCTATCAGCATCGTTTCAGGATCAAAAACAGTGTCACCTGAGCATGACGGACAATACAGTTTATCAATTACCTCAACCGGCAGAATATTGTCTTTAAAATTGAAACTCGCGGTGTTGCTCCCGCATCTGCACGTTATTTTATGATCAACACACATTGTAACCTCCTTATTTATGTTGCTCTCTGCTGTTTACATTCAGGGCATACCCCATAAAACTCGATATGATTTCCGGTAATTTCAAAACCACCCCGAAGATGTTCAGGGATCTGGAGCATATACTCAGTAGGTATATCAATTATTTTCTTGCATACCTTACAGATAAGATGATGATGTGGATGTATATTGGGATCATACCGTCTTTTATCAGCATCGATCGTAAGTTCAAGCAGGTATCCCCTGTCCCTCAGGGCCGCAAGCGTGTTGTATACAGTGGCAAACGACATGGTCGGAAACTTTTTCGATACATTGCTATAGACGGTTTCTGCTGACGGATGCTCCTTGTTGTTCTCAAGATATTCAAGGACAGCAATCCGTTGAGGGGTCAACTTAAAACCTATGTCTCTGTATTTTTTCATGGTCACCACCCTTTCCAATTATAATTATTATTATCTAGAACTCTTTTTTTGTCAATAGCATATCAATACTCCTTGACAAACCCTTTATTTAGGAATAATTTTATCTTAAGCAAAACTTTTGGGAGGTATTATGGACACTTTAGCTCTCAGCAGACTGCAGTTCGCAGTGACTGCCATGTTTCATTTCATCTTTGTACCCCTCACGCTCGGCCTCTCCATTCTGATAGCCTATATGGAAAGCCGTTACGTAAACACCGGCAATGAGATATATTTGAAAATGACAAAATTCTGGGGCAAGCTTTTCCTTATCAACTTCGCACTCGGTATCGTCACCGGAATCACCATGGAATTCCAGTTCGGCATGAACTGGGCTGAATACTCCAAATATGTCGGTGATATTTTCGGGGCGCCGCTTGCCATTGAAGCAACTATGGCATTCTTCCTCGAATCGACTTTTATCGGATTGTGGATATTCGGCTGGAACAGGATTTCAAAAAAAGTACATGCTCTTTCAATATGGCTCGTGGCAGTCGCGACAAACCTGTCGGCGTTATGGATTCTTCTCGCCAACGGGTGGATGCAGAAGCCTGTAGGCTATGTTCTCAGAAACAACAGGGCCGAGATGGTGGACTTCGGGGCGATGCTTACGAACAGTTACGGCTGGCTTAAGTTTTTTCATACGATCTTCTCCGGGTACGTTATCGCCGCGTTTTTCGTAATGGGAATATCAGCTTATCATCTTCTGAAAAAGAGCAACGCGGTATTTTTTAAAAAGTCCTTCAGGATTGCAGCAACATTCGGCCTCGTAAGTTCCCTGCTCGTTTTTCTTGTGGGTGATTTCCACGCAGCGGAAGTGGCGCACACCCAACCGACAAAATTCGCTGCCATGGAGTCTGTGTGGGAAACGCAAAAGTCAGTGCCATACAACCTCATGGTCATTCCCGATATAAAGAATGAAACGAACATCGTAGAAACGGCAGGCATCCCCGGTCTGTTGAGTTTTCTCGCCTTTCACGACAGCAGCGCGGAGGTGGTCGGACTGAAGGCATTCCCGAAAGAAGACAGACCTCCTGTCCTTCCGACGTTTCTGAGCTTTAGAGGGATGGCAGCCCTCGGCATGCTCTTCATGCTCCTTACGCTGGTTGCATTCATCCTTTCTCTGACAAACAGGCTCGAATCAAGCACAATTTTTCTCAGAATCATCCTCTACTCTCTGCCGCTCCCCTACATCGCGGCTCAACTGGGTTGGATCGTAGCCGAAGTCGGCCGTCAACCGTGGATTGTCTATAACGTCCTGAGGACGTCCGAGGCGGTATCGAAATCCATTACGCCGCTGCAGGTATGGGGCTCCCTGCTGGGGTTTACCCTTCTCTACGGCGCGCTTGCACTTGTGGATATCTATCTGTTAACCAGATTCGCGAAGAAGGGCCCTGATGAAGACGTGTCTTCACTCATAGGCCCCGCAAAAAGTCAGGAGGCGTAACATGGAATTCCAGATTATATGGTTCATTCTCTGGAGTGTACTCTGGGCCGTCTATTTCATGCTCGACGGGTTTGATTTCGGAGCAGGCATACTGCTCAACTTTCTCGGCAAAAATGAGAAGGAAAAAAGGACGATCGTTGCTTCCATCGGCCCTGTCTGGAACGGAAACGAAGTGTGGCTTATCACTGCGGGAGGTGCAACGTTTGCGGCGTTTCCCACGACGTATGCCCTGATGTTCAGCTATCTCTATACAGCTCTTCTGATTATTCTCTTTTCCCTTATCTTAAGAGGCGTAGCTCTTGAATTCAGAGGATTGTCCTCAGGCGAAAGATGGAGAAAGAACTGGGACCGGGCACTCTTTGCCGGAAGCTTCATCCCTTCCCTGCTCTTCGGCGTCGCCTTCGGGAATATATTCCAGGGACTTCCGATGGACGCAAAGGGCTACCACGGTTCGCTCCTCACCCTGCTCAACCCCTACGGATTGATTAACGGACTGTTTTTTGTTCTCCTTTTCATTGTCCACGGCTCATTATGGATTTCCGTTAAAACAGAGGGTGATATGGCAGTCCGCGCGTCCCGCCTGTCGGGCAGGGCATGGTTCGTTCTTCTCGTCATCGCTGTTTCATTCCTCGTCTTCACCGCTTTTGCCACAAACCTTTACACAAATTATCTTCATAACTTTATATTGTTCCTTTTCCCGATTCTTGCGGTCCTCTCTCTTCTCGGAATAAAGCTCTTTCTGACGCTGGACAGGAATCTTGCCGCTTTTTACGCATCCTGTATTACTATCGTGATGGTATTCTTCACCGGTGTAATCGGACTTTTTCCCAACCTCGTTCCATCAAGCATCAATCCCGATTACAGTCTGACTATATATAATTCTTCCTCCAGCATATACACCCTCAAGATAATGACGCTTGTGGCACTTATCTTTATTCCCATTGTAATTGCCTATCAGATATGGAGCTACAGAGTTTTCGGAAGCAGACTTTCCCCTGACGCGGCAGGAGAAGAGGGACATTATTAATCCGGAAGCCGCATTGAAAACTCCCGTGGCAAAATCGCAGAGAGTCTGAAAACTGAGTAGAACCTATCTCAAAATCGTTTCTCGGTTCAAGGCTGTCATTCCCACAAGCGAAGCGCGTCGGGAATCCTTCTGGCATGCTTGCGGAATGACAAAAGTACGAATCTGCGGCAGAGACCGAAGCTTATAGTAATTAATACAGGGGAAGACAAGCGCTACTCTGACAGGAGTGATGCGCGAATCACTCCTGTATAATTTTCGCGGAAACTTTTACTTTGAGGATTTTGCTGGAGCCTCGGGAGAAGGCTGCAGAGGCTGAGAAGGCTGCACGCCCTGTATAGGACCCGTGGCCCCCTGGGGAATCGCCTGCTTCTGCTCTGTCGCTGCAGGAACGCTTTTTACCACGGAACTTCCTCTTGAAGTGACCAGAGACAGAGTAAACGATGTCAGCATAAAGACAACAGCAGCAATCGTGGTCAATTTACTGAAAAAAGTAGCCGCGCCGCGGGCGCCAAAAAGTGTCTGACTCGAACCGCCGAAGGCAGCGCCGAGTTCAGCTCCCTTTCCGCCCTGTACCAGAACAATCGTAATGAGAAAGAAACAGACGATAAGATGTATGATCATGATAAAAGTTGCCATTAATTCTCCTTATTAAAACTTACTATTTTTGCAAAGCTGTCCGGTTTAAGACTAGCGCCGCCGACCAGCGCCCCGTTCACATCCTTGCAGGCCATCAGGCCGTCGACATTGTCGGGGGTAACGCTCCCGCCGTACAGTATACGAATGCCTTGAGCTTTATCGCCGTATAAATTGCCGAGTATCTTCCGTATGAATGCGTGCACTTCCTGTGCCTGTTCATTAGATGCGGTCTTCCCTGTTCCTATAGCCCAAATCGGCTCATACGCAACAACAAGATTATCCGAATCCACTTCAGCAAGCCCCGATTCAACTTCTCTCTTTATCACATCAAAGGTCTTGCCTGCTTCCCTCTCTGCGAGCGATTCCCCGACACAGAATATAACACCGAGCCCCGCCTTTTTAGCCGCTTTAATTTTTCTGTTTACGATCACGTCCTCTTCGGAAAAATACTGTCTCCTTTCGGAATGACCGATAATAACATGTTTGCAGCCCGCGTCGAGAAGCATGAGGGGCGAAATCTCGCCTGTATATGCGCCCTTCTCTTCCCAGAACAGGTCCTGAGCGGAAAGCTGGACATTCGTATCCTTTATCTCCTCGGCTGCCGCGGAAAGAGAAGTAAACGGAGGCGCGACAACGATATCCACATCCGTCACGTTTTGAACCGCAGGGATGAAACTGCGCAGAAACTCTCTCGTTTCCCCGATGGTTTTATTCAACTTCCAATTTGCTGCGATAAAATATTTCATAGTCAATTAATTTACTGTATAGATCAAACCCTTGTCAAGTCGGACGGGGCATTGAATTCAGTTAATTTTGTTCATAGCCTTTTCAACGCCGTCCTTGATAATCGCGTGCAATGATTCGACCGCCTTCTCGATAGCAGCCTTAATCAGCTGCGCTTCGTCTTTCCTGAATTTTGACAGAACATATTTTTCCGTCGGCACAAGCGGGTCGCGGCCGATCCCTATCTTTATCCTGATAAAATCCCGCGTCCCGATATTCTGTATGATCGACTCAATTCCTTTATGCCCTCCGGAAGAACCCTTTTTTCGAATTTTCAGTCTTCCCGTCTCGAGATCCAGATCATCATGCACGACAATGAGGTTTTCCGGAGGAATATTCGATTTCTGCATTATCTTTCGGACCGCGACGCCGCTCCTGTTCATAAAAGTTAAAGGCTCCAGGAGGATGAATTTCTCATCGCCCAGGGAGCCTTTAGCTATTTTATAATCTTCTTTTTCCTTGAACTCGAGTTTTTGGCTTCTCGAAAAATCTTCAAGCGTCAGGAAACCGGCATTATGCCTTGTCTTCTCATACCTGCTTCCCGGATTTCCAAGACCAGCAATGAGCCACAAAAACTATTTCTCCTTCTTCTCTGCGGCTCCCTCTTCTTTCTTGCCTTTCTTCACAACCTCCGGCTCGGCAGCTAAAGCCGCAGCTTCAGCCGCGGGAGCTGCCTCTTCAACAGGGGCAACCACCGTTACGATAACGTCACCGGCATCGGTTAAGACCTTTATCCCTTCCTCGAATTTTAAATCGCTCACATGTATAGACTGTCCCAATTCAAGTTTCGATATGTCAATCTCGATCTTGCCCGGGATCTTGTCGGGAAGGCATTCTATTTCAACCTCTCTGAGCGCGTGCTGCAAAATACCGGCGTCCCTCTTGACGCCTATAGGCTCACCAACGGTTACCACATGGACAGTAACTCTGACCGATTCAGTAAGCGACACCTCGAAAAAATCCGTATGGAGCAGCTCTCCTTTTATAGGGTCAAGCTGGTAATCCTTCAGAAGCGCCAGCTTCTTTTCTCCGTCAGCAAAATGAAGATCGACAATGACCTGCTCTCCCGAGATAGTGTTTATCAGCTTGGCGAGTTCTTTTCCCGAGAGTTTTATCGACTGAGCCCTTCCTTCTCTATAGAGAACAGCGGGGACCATCCCCTCCCTGCGCAAAGAGCGCGCTGTCCCTTTTCCGTGTTCTTCTCTCTTTTCAGCATTTATACTGAGCCTTTCCATTTTTCCTCCTCTTTATGATTCTTCACTATACAAATAATGAACTGATTGAAGATTCTTCATGAATCCTTTTTATCGCATCTCCAAGGAGAGATGCGATGCTCAAAACTTTCAGTTTCCTGCACTGCGTCATCTTGCTGTCCATGGGTATCGTGTTCGTAACGATCAATTCTTCCATCGCCGAATTGTTTATTCTTTCAATCGCGGACCCGGAAAGCACCGCATGGGTACAGGCAGCTGAAACCCTCCTGGCTCCCTGCTCACGCAATGCATTCGCCGCCTGTGCCATCGTACCTGCGGTATCCACCATGTCGTCAAGGAGAAGCGTATCCTTATTTTCCACGTCACCAATAACATTCATTATTTCGCACTCATTCGCCTTTTCCCGCCTCTTATCGATAATCGCGATAGAACAGTTCAGTCTCTTCGCAAACGCCCTGGCGCGCTCCACGCCTCCGGCATCAGGAGAGACGATCACGAGATTGTCGGAGACATATTTTTTCTTTATGTACTCGAGCAGGACCGGTGCCGCGTAAAGGTTATCGACCGGGATATTGAAAAAACCCTGTATCTGTCCGGCGTGCAGATCAACAGTAAGCACCCTGTTCGTGCCCACCGCAGTTATCAGGTCAGCAACCATTTTGGCCGATATCGGGACTCTCGGCTGCACCTTTCTGTCCTGCCTGGCATACCCGTAATAAGGGATAACCGCGGTGATCCTCTCAGCCGAGGCCCTTTTCAGGGCATCGATAATAAGCAGCAACTGCATGATATTGTCGTTGACAGGCATACAGGTCGACTGAATGACAAACGCGTCGGAACCTCTTACATTCTCATTCAACCTCACCAGGATTTCACCGTCACTGAACGTTGATACGGTAGTATCAACCAGTTCAAGCTTCATGTGCGCCGCAACCTCTTTAGCCAGGTCCCCGTTGGAGGTACCGGTAAAGAGCTTTAAACCATGTGGCATTTTATCTCCTCTGCATATGTATTCAGAAGCAGAAAACTATAGACAGGAATTCAGCAATATTTTCTGTTTCCCGCTTCTTCTATTACTCTCAAATGGCTGGGGCGGGAGGATTCGAACCTCCAAATGGGAGATCCAAAATCTCCTGACTTGCCGTTTGTCGACGCCCCAAGATACTTGTATCCGGGAAACCGAAAATGACATCTATGCCTCATTTCCCATTCCCAATTTATCAGTGCTGTTCAGCGTCCTGACAACCCTGCACCATGTCCCCTTCAGGTTTGCCGAAGCCCTTGCGGCTTCTGCGAATGTATGAAAAACACCGAATACTGCTGAACCGCTTCCGCTCATCAGAGAAAGCAACGCGCCGTTCTGCTTCAGCTTTTCCTTGAGTTCGCCGATTACCGGATATTTTCTGATAACAACATCTTCAAGGTCATTACATACTGCATCGCGCAAAAAGGCGTAATTCTTCCTGTCAAGAGCTTGACAGAAAAGTTTAATATCAACAGTTTTTTTTGTCAACCCTGTTTCGAAAGAATTATACGCCCAGGCAGTAGAAACCGATATATCCGGCTTTGCAAGAAGAAGAATCATCGTGCCTTCCGTGGTCATTGCGGTAACCTTTTCTCCGCGGCCTTCAATGAGAGAAAACGTTCCGGCAAGAAAAAAGGGCACATCGGACCCGATCTCCGCGGCAAGGTTCATAAGCGCCTTCCTGTCATAATTCAGCCCCCAGAGCCTGTTAAGGCCAATGAGTGCGCTGGCGGCATCACTGCTTCCCCCGCCGAGGCCTGCGGCAACCGGTATATTTTTCCTGAGTTCAATCCTTGCACCATATTTATACGAAGATACCCTTTTCAGCAAGGCAGCTGCCTTATAGATGAGATTCTCCTCTGCAGGAATGTCCAGGCCGGATAACAGACGGACATCTTCCGCTTCTTCGAAAGACAGTATGTCGAACAGATCGATACACTGCACGGGACTGATTATATCGTGGTAACCGTCATCCCTTTTGTTCAGGACGGACAGAAACCAGTTAATTTTCGCGGGAGCCTTAAGGGAAATTTTCATTTCAATCTATGATTCGGACAAAATGCGGCGGTCAAGGTCAATTTTTACTTGGTATTTTCAGACCCTGGATCTTTTGGCCGACCCTTTCTTTCACGCCTTCTTCCTTTTCAGAGAGCGACAATGATTTCTTCCAGTATTCAAGGGCCTTCTCCGGTTCACCGATTTCTCTGTACACATCACCGACGTGCTCCAGAATTACAGGGTCGTCTTTTGCTATTTCAACAGCCTTCAGGAGCATTTCAAGGGCAAGGGCGTATTTCCCCTGCCTGTAATAGACCCAGCCAAGGCTGTCGATGATATACCCGCTGTCGGGTCTGATCTCAAGCGCGCGCCTGACAAGCTCGTGCGCCTCGGAAATATTCATGTTTTTGTCAGCATAGGAATATCCAAGATAGTTCAGCGCGTCCGCGTTTTTGGGATTGATTTCTATGGCCTTCTTGAGCGCGTCCACCATAGCATCGAACCTGCCGGTCTTTTCGTATACCACGGCAAGATTGAAATAGACCGAGTCATTTCCGCTGAATTTCGAAAGGGCGCCGGCAAGAACCGACTCCGCCTTTACGTACTCCTTAAGTTTCATGTAGGTATCCGAGAGATAAAGGTAAATGTCCGGATTTTCTTTTTCGAACTCAAGAATTTCTTCGTATACCTTAACGGCATCCTCATCTCTTTTCTGTTTTGAATAGATATACGCGAGATGCAGGAATGCATTGACGTTCTTGGGCTCTCTCTCCAGAATCTTCTTCAGCTCCGCGACCGCCTCCTCATGCCTTTCCATTTCTTCGAGTACAAGAGAGAGATAATAGCGTATCATTGTGTTCTCCGGATCGGCTTCCTGGGCGGCCCTGAGTTCCTGAAGGGCATCTTCATACTGTTTTTCTTCAAAGTAGATCATGCCTATCTTGATATGTATTCCGGCGTTTCCCGGATTCTGCCTGCTCAGGGCTTTTAATTCTTCCAGCGCCTTGCCGGTGTCTTTCTGTTTCAGGTAGACCTGGATAATTCTTTCCCTTGTCTGAAAATTGTGCGGATTGAGGGACAATGCCTTGTCATAATTTTCCAGGGCTCCGGGGAAATCGTCGGCCAGTTCACTGAGTATCCCGAGCTTGAAATACGCGGCTTCAAGGCTAGGGTTAACCGCAAGCGCCTTTTTCAGGTAATCTGCCGCTTTTCCATATTCTTTCCTGTCCATATAAATTGAACCCAGAAGGTCGAGGGCCTGAAAGGCCTCCGGATCCCTTTTCAGAAGATCCTCAAGCGTCTCTATGGCGCTGTCCACTTCATTGTTATAGTAATAGAGCCCTCCGAGGATAAAAGCAGCCTCATCATTGTCAGGATCGATCTTTACAATTTTCCGGTAAATGGCTATGGCGTCCTGAAGCCTTCTCTGGCTTTTATAAATCTCCCCGGTCAACAGCAGGGCGCGCATATCTTCAGGGTGCGCCTTCAGAATTTCTTCCATTACGGCAGCGGCTTCTGACGCCTTTCCGGTATAGTACAAAGAATAGCCGAGCTGTATTTTCAGATAAACTGAACCGGGGTCCAGCTCCAGCGCCCTTTTGTAATTCCTGAGGGACTCCTCCCAATCATGAAGCAGGGCCGCCTGATATCCCACAATAAAGTAATAGTATGCGTCAGACGAAGGCGCGGCATCTCTTTCTTCGGTCTTTACCTGACCAAAGGCGGATGAAGAACACAGAAAAAACAGCACTATCACGGGCAAAAATAATTTCATTTTTTATTATGACACAAAAGAATTTGTTTGTTCAAAGAATCCCGTCGAGGACGTCTTTCTGAAGAGGACCATATGCCGTAATCGACAGAGATTTTTTCATGATCAATCTCTCTGAGAGCTCTTTTAACTGCTTCAGGCTCACCGTTTCAACCGCCCTGCTGATTTCATCGGGTGAGATATATCTGCCGAAATAGATTTCCTGACGGGCGATGTTGTTCATCCTGCTGTTCGTTGATTCAAGCCCAAGGATCATATTTCCCTTGAGATGTCTTTTTGCCTTGTCCAGCTCTTCCTCGGTAAGGGTATCCTTTAAAGAGAGCATCTCCTGAATGATGACTTCAGCAACTTCCCTTATCCGTTTTTTGCTCACTCCTGCGTAGATTCCCCACAGGCCCGCATCGGCATACATTGATGTATAGGAATACACCGAATATGCCAAGCCCCTGTTTTCTCTTATCTCCTGAAACAGGCGTGAACTGACACCGCCACCCAACAGGGTATTGAGAACAAAGAGGGCGTACCTCTCTTCGCTCGTTTGTGCAAGCGAAGGGGCACCAATACAGATATGAGCTTCTGAGATATCCTTGCTGTACACCTTTACGTCATGTCTGAACTCCGGAGGAAGTCCTTTTCTGGGTTCTGAACCTCTTCTGAGACGCCCGAAATGTTCACGCAGCAATTCCAGCAGCCTGGCAGGCTGAAACTTTCCGGCGCAGGAGATGATAATGTCCCTGGTGCCGTAATATTTGCCGATATGGCGCATTAAATCGTCCCGCGTGAAGGAAGCTATGGTATCCCTGCGTCCGAGAATCGGCTGGCCAAGTCCTTCGTGCCCCCAGACTGTCTGGTTAAAAAGATCGTGGATATAATCATCCGGCGTATCTTCAACCATCTTGATCTCTTCCTTGATGATTTTCTTTTCTTTTGCCAGTTCATCTTCAGGGAATGTGGAATGGACAAAGATATCGGAGAGAAGATCAACCCCCTTTTCGAGATATTCATCAAGCACCTTTACATAAAAAGCGGTGTTTTCTCTCGAGGTAAAAGCGTTCAGATCGCCGCCCATGGTATCGATCTCCACAGCGATATCCTTCGGGGACCGTCTCCTCGTTCCTTTAAAAAACATATGCTCAAGAAAATGGGAGATGCCGCTCTCCGCCGGCGTCTCGTAACGTGAGCCCACTTTGACCCAGATGCCGAGCGCGACTGAACGGACATTCTTGAAAGACTCCATTACAACCGGGATCCCGTTTTCAAGGTATTCTTTTACAAACATTGCCTTTCCTTGCTATTCAGACATTGTCAAATGGTTCTAAAATGAAAAAAGGGGATGCGGTTATCCCCTCACAAGAATAAAAGTTACTTCACAACACTCCTGTCAGGCCTTCTCCTGCATAGCCTCTTTCATGCTCAAACGGATACGGCCCATTTTATCAATTTCGATCACCTTGACAAGGACCTCGTCACCTTCATTCACCACATCCGTCACCTTTGCCACTCTCTTGTCTGACAACTGTGAGATATGGACGAGACCTTCGGTTCCCGGAATGATCTCGACAAAGGCGCCGAAATCCATTATCCTCTTGACCTTGCCCGTATATATCTTGCCGAGTTCTGCCTCAGCAGTAATATTATTGATAATATCGATAGCCTTCTGGGCCGCTTCGCCATCAGCAGCGGCGATATTGATCAGTCCGGAATCGTCTATGTCGATCTTTACCCCGGTCTGCTCAATGATGCCTCTGATAACTTTGCCGCCGGTACCGATGACATCGCGGATCTTGTCCTGCTTTATCTGCATGGTATAGATTCTCGGCGCGTGCTTGGCGAGAGATTCACGATGCGTCCCGAGAGTCTCTTTTATCTTTCCAAGAATAAAAAGCCTCCCCTGCCTGGCCTGCTCAAGGGCTTTTTCCATTATTTCGCGCGATATGCCGCCTATCTTTGTGTCCATCTGGAAGGCGGTAATACCGTTTTCCGTACCGGTAACCTTAAAGTCCATGTCACCGAGGTGATCTTCGAGTCCGAGGATATCGGTGAGAACAACCACCTTTTCCCCTTCTTTTATGAGACCCATCGCGATACCGGCTACCGGTGCCTTTATCGGGACTCCCGCGTCCATCAGCGCAAGCGTTCCGCCGCATACCGTCGCCATGGATGAGGAACCGTTAGACTCAAGGATATCCGACACTATCCGGACCGTGTAGGGAAATTCGTTCCTTGTAGGCATGACCGCCTTCAGGGCCCTTTCGGCAAGAATTCCGTGGCCAATCTCCCTTCTCCCCGGTGATCTGAGGGGTCTTACCTCTCCGACGCTGAAGGGCGGAAAATTATAATGGAGCATGAAGGTCTTGGATGTTTCCCCTTCGAGAGAATCAATCCTCTGTTCATCATCAGACGTACCAAGGGTAACCACCGCAAGACACTGCGTCTCTCCCCTTATGAAAAGGGAGGAACCATGAGTTCTCGGCAATAACCCGACCTCCGAGTTGATCTGCCGTATCTGCTCCGGGGTCCTGCCGTCAGCCCTGACGTTATCATTCAGGATCATATCTCTTACGAGGTTTTTCTCTATATCATTAAAGGCCCCCGAAATATCTCTGGAGACATCTTTTTCACCCGTGTTGAGTTTCCCGATCACTTCGAGAAGTATTTCATCAAGAGCAGCCTGCCTTCTCATTTTATCGGGGATTACGATCGCCGTTTTGATCCTGTCGAGACAGATTTCCTTAACGGCATTGTTCAGGGCCTCGTCCTTCACAGGAGGGACAACCACTCTCTTTTCCTTGCCCGCTGCCGCCCTGAATTCATTCTGGAACCTGCATAACTTTCTGATCTCCTCATGAGCTAAGTCAATCGCCTCCAGCAGGTCTTTCTCACTCATTTCCTGGACGCTGCCTTCGACCATCGCGACAGCATCTTCGGTGCCTGCAACCACAAGATTGCAATCACACTCTTCTGTTTCCCTCAGGTCAGGATTGATCACAAAACTACCTGAGATCCTGCCGATTCTCACAGCAGCAACAGGGCCGTTAAAAGGTATGTCCGAAATGTGGAGTGCTGCGGACATCGTTACAATGCCAAGGATATCGGCAATATTTTCATCGCCGTAAGAAAGGACATTGACAATGCCCTGGGTCTCGCAGCTGAAACCCTTCGGGAATAGCGGCCTGATCGGCCTGTCAATCAAACGTGAAGTCAGGATCTCTTTTTCAGTCGGCCTGCCCTCCCTTTTAAAAAACCCTCCCGGTATTTTCCCGGCTGAGTAAGTTTTTTCCTGGTAATCCATGGTAAGCGGGAAAAAATCAATTCCTTCTCTTGGAGTCTTGCTGCTTACTGCAGTCGCAAGCACAACCGTATCCCCGTACTGAGCAACAACAGAACCGTCAGCCTGTCTGGCCATCCGGCCCGTTGACAGGCTCAGTTCCCTGCCGCGTACTTCAACAACATTTTTTATCATTTTTTCTATTTCCTGATTCCAAGCCGACCAATAACATTATCGTATCGCTCTTTATTTTTAGATTTAAGATAGTCAAGTAATTTTCTTCTCTGGCCAACAAGCTTAAGCAGACCTCTCCTTGAATGATGATCCTTCGCGTGAGTTTTGAAGTGTTCAGTCAGATATCCGATCCGGTCGCTCAGAATAGCTATCTGCACCTCTGGTGAACCAGTGTCTCTATCATGCTGTTTATATTCATTTATAATATTTTGTTTTTTCTCCTTGTCGATTCCCATGCTCTCACCACCTTTCCGAATATAAATTGAATACAATATAAAAGTCTTAAGATTATAAGATTAGCACATGCCGTCTTGTTCTGTAAAGATTATCCGCCGGTCGCAAATTCAAAAAAAACGCTGATATCTTAAATAGTCAAGCACTTCCTACCGAGGGAGGGGCGTGCCTTGCTTCATGTGCTAACACATGGATATTACACTACAAAGATGGATCAGAAAAATGAGATCCACTGCAATGCCGGTCTGTTTTTAAACCCTCGCTGCCGCCTGCAGCGCTGCAACAATAATACCGCCGCCGATTACCGTGTCTCCGTCATAAAAAACAGCGCTCTGTCCGGGAGCAGGCGCCCACTGGGGTTCGTCAAATACAACCATCACCCCATCGCCGCGAATTTCTATTGCAGCCGGCCTGGCTTCCATCATGGAACGCACTTTGACGGTTGCCCTGAAAAAACTTTCTTCAGGGGAGAGAAGCCAGTTAACGTCTTCAACAAAAAAGCTTCTGTTCTTTGCTTCCTCCTTTGAACCGACGCAGAGAGTATTTTTGAGCGGATCGATCTTTATCACATAACGAGGTTCCAGAGAAGAAATTCCCAGCCCTTTTCTCTGTCCTATCGTATAGCAGTAAAGCCCCTTGTGGGTTCCCAATACCTTGCCGCTGACATCGGTGACAGGACCGGGTGCGCCGGCGGCCAAAGACAATTTCTCGATGAACTGAAAATAGTTTTTATCTTCGATAAAACATATCTCCTGACTCTCAGGCCTGTCTGCCGCGGGAAGATCCAGCGACCGTGCTATCGCTCTTATCTCGTCCTTTCTGTAATCTCCCAGCGGAAGTATCAACCTGTCGAGCGTATCCTGTCCGAGCACATAGAGGACATACGACTGGTCCTTCTTCGGGTCAATCCCCTTCCTGAGAATGTTATTGCGTAGCGCGAATTTTTGAGTGCTTTCTTCCAGCCCGCCCTCTTTTACCACCCGCGCGTAGTGGCCCGTTGCAATGAATTCCGCGCCTCTTTTTTGAGCTTCCCTGAGGAGAAAAGGGAATTTTATATATCTGTTGCAGAGGATGCAGGGATTCGGCGTCATGCCTTTTGCGTACGCCCCGACAAAAGGCTCCACCACCTTATCGATAAACTCGCCCCGCACATCCACGGCAGCATGTCTGATCCCGAGGTTTTCAGCCGTTTTTGCCGCGCTGTTCACCGCCTCAAAGGCACAGCACGCGGTGGAACTGGCCCTGTTTCTCGCCTCCCAGAGGATGAAACTCAGCCCCTCGACTTCAAAACCCTGCTGCAGTAAAAGGTGGACCGTGACGCTCGAATCCACCCCGCCGCTCATGCCTACAAGAACTTTCGCCATATAGTACTATAACAAAAAATTCCGGTGCTGTTCTTAACAGCTGCAGAACAATACCCATCACAACGGCAGCGAGACCGTAACAGAAAATACATTGCCGTTTGTATTATTAAATGTAATATCGCCGCCATGAGAACGCACGATATAGCGTGAAATGTAAAGGCCGAGTCCTTTTCCGTCAATGTTATGGCTCATCGCGTTCTTGCCGCGGTAGAAGGGCTGAAAAATATGTTCGATGTCATTCTTGTTCATCGCCGGGCAGGCGTTCGTGATCGTTACAAAAACATTTTCGGACTTTCTGGCGATATCAACCTGAATCGATCCGCCTTCAGGCGTGTATTTGACCGCGTTATCGATGAGGTTCTCGAGCGTCCTCCTGATAAGTCCTTCATCGCATATGCATGTTGTCTTCTCACTCCCGGAAGCAGTAATACGAATCCTTTTCGACTGGAGGACAGGGGCATATGATCTGAGTATATCTGCGGTGACCGTATTTATATTTACGAAATCAGTGAACAACTCCAGAGGTTTTGATTTTGACGAGGCAAGCAGGTTCAGGTTGTTGAGCAGGTTTATGATCCGGTCAACTTCCTTCAAACTCAGGTCGAGTATCTCTTTGTACTCCTCTGTCACGCGGTCTTTCCTGAGCGTAACCTCGAGGTTTCCCTTCAGGGAAGCCAGCGGAGAGCGAAGCTCGTGGGTGACATTTGACGAAAAAGTTTCCTGAAATGTAAAAAACTCTGATATCTGTTCCATCGCCTGATTGACAAGATAGCGGCTGATGAAATAGGAAATCAGGAGAATCCCCGGAAGGATGCCGAGAATAAACTTCAGAAACGTGCTCTCGTATTTCGTTGCTTCGCTGAGAGATAAAGCCACCCTTCCGATATATTTTCCGTCAAGGGGGAAATAGGAGATAAGGTAAGGATCGTTCTTGACCTCCCGCAATTCAAATTCCCGCTGTCCTTGAAATGCTTTTCGCACATATTCGGGATTCAGCTTCGGATAGAATTTCATGGAATTGCGTGTAGAAACGACGACTTCGCCCTGCCTGTTGAGGATCTGGAAACGGTGTTCATTCCACATATCCTTAAAAGGTTCAAGTCCGGAGTTGTTGAACTGGTCAAGGAATTCTTTTTCAATTACCTCATTCACATGCCTTTTTACTTCACGGATGGTGCTGTAATGAACAAAAAAATAACTGACGCCCAATATCAGGACACTGAACAAAAGGGTTACGACGGAAAATATCCTGGCCAAACGTCTCTTCGCAGGATTTATCATTACTTATGCGGGCTTCCGGTCAGTCACCGACCATGTACCCGACCCCCCTGACGCTGCGGATCAGATCATGAAGGGAATATCCCTTTAATTTTTCCCTGAGGGCTTTGATGTGGACATCCACAATATTTGTGTTCGGATTAAAATCATATCCCCATATATTTTCAAGTATCTGCGTCCGGGAAAGCACACGCCCCTTGTTTCTCACCAGATAAACAAGGATAGAGAATTCCTTAGGACGCAGCACGATCTCTTTTCCGCCTGCGTAGACCCTGTGGGATATCGCATCGATTTTCAGTGCGCCATGGACAAATTCCGTCAGTTTGTCCTGCTTGCGCCTGAGGAGTGCCCTCACGCGCGCAAGAAACTCTTCGAATGAAAAAGGTTTTGTCAGGTAGTCATCGGCACCGCTGTCAAGACCGTGAACTTTATCCTTCACGGAATCCCTGGCGGTAAGCATCAATATCGGGCTGTGCACCCCCCGTTGCCGTATCTTCTTGCAAAGGTCGAATCCGTTCATGCCCGGCATCATAACATCAAGGATTATCAGATCATAGGTAGTCGTATCAAGAAAGAGCAGGCCTCCCTCTGCATCAATTGAATGATCAATCGTATAGTATTCCTCTTGAAGGCCCTTTTTTATGAAGTTGGCCACGCCCTTTTCATCTTCAACAAGCAAAATTCTCATAACACCTTATTTTAACATACCCTGACCTGGTATCTGTCTGCGATAATACTGTGAGTG